>JBFGKR010000201.1:0-4519 GCA_041576575.1 Arenicellales bacterium
CCGCCAATCAAGATAACCTCGACACCTTCAACGGTCACGACATTACCACGCTGGGCAGCAGCGTCTACGTAGGCGGCAAGTGGGGTAAACTCACCGTCGGCGACCAAAGCATGCCCACGGACAATATAGCGGTTCTTGCGGATCCCTCGGGCACCATATGGTCCGGCATCTCCCCGATCTTCCGAGGAAACGGATTCTTCATTCGTGGCATAGGAGCAGGCGCAACCAACACGACATGGGGACAATTCGCCCAATGTCTCACCACACCGGGTCTGGGAATCGGCATCGATTGCAACGGCATCTATCGAAACGGCGTACGCTACGACTTGCCGGCCTTTGGTGACTTCAGCATAGCCGTCGGTTGGGCGAACGACGAGATCTACGATATCGCCGCCAAATACAGCGGCAAACTCATGGACCGCTACACCGCCAATCTGCATTTCGGCTACGCCTTGAACGAAGACGGCGGCTCGAATGTCGGCGCAACGGAAGCGGACACGTTTCAAATACAAGGCGCCTTGATGGATGCCGAGACCGGCCTTTTCGGCGTTGCCACCTATGCAACGGAATCGGCGGACAACGCGACGCCGGGTTCGGGGGACAGCGGCGATGCTTGGTATTTCAAGGCCGGTATCAAGAAGAAATGGGCCGCCGTTGGGCCGACTGCGCTTTATGTGGAGTATGGGCTTTACAACGATCAATACGGCTCTGCTAACGTCGATGGCGTTACCGGCTCTGAAATCGAGCGTGTCGGCCTCGTCGTCGAGCAAGATTTCGGCAGCAGGTTGAAGACATATTTGAAATGGAAACAACTAAGCCTCGATGTAGATGGAAACGCGCAAGCGCAGTCGTTATACAGCGGAGCGAAGGACCTGGATCTGGTTTCACTGGGTTTCGTCGTGTTCTTCTAGGACCCAGCTGCAAAGTCAAAGAGATTTTCACCAGGAAACAAAGAAAGGCCTCTTCGGAGGCCTTTCTTTTTAGCGGACATTTAGGTCCGACCTACGCAGCGGCATCGTTCGCGCAGGCGCTCAATGCCGAGCCGGACGAATATTCCGCGCCGCGACGATCCGGACGCGATCGGAACATCGGCGACGGCGCTCTATGAATTGGGTCGTAGTTAGACTACCCTATCGCACTCTGCGACAGGATCGAATTCGCGAGAACCGGCGTCGCTTGAACATACTCCGGTTCGGGAAGCCTCGATCCGGGTGGTGACGATGACTTTGATGGTAAAACTCTTTTTAGCTGCGGTGTTATGTTGTCTCTCGCCGACGAGCTTTGGCGGACAGGCCAAAATAAAAATCGTCGTATTCGATGCCGAGCTCGTCGACACCAGCGTAGAAGGAGAGATTCTGGGAAGCAACCCCGACGACAGGGCGCGCTTGGCGCGGATTTCGGATCAATTGCGGAAGGGTTTGCACTCGTCCGGCGCCTACGAGGTCTTGGACACCGCATCGAAGGGGCGGCCCTTGAAGCAATTGCGAGAGAGTGTCCAATACCTTCACGAGTGTAACGACTGCGAGCTGGATATTGCGAAGGCGTTGGGCGCCCAGCAGTCGGTCGTCGTGTGGGTACAGAAAGTCAGCAACCTGATTTTGAATCTGAACGTGGTTATCAAGGAAGTCGACACCGGTAAAGTGGTACGAACGGCATTCGTGGACATTAGAGGCAACACCGATCGTTCCTGGCAGCGAGGCACTCGTTACATGCTCAAACATCGCATTCTGGCGGACGCGGAAGCGGCCGACTAAAAAATCGCGGACTATGTCATATCGTACGGCGGTCCGGTCTGTCTCGAGGGAGTCCTATGAATCAGAAACCAAAAACCCGCGATCGTGATCCCCGGCGCGGGCGCGGGCGGGTAAGCCGCGTCGTCCCGACGCTTGCCGCGGCTATTCTCGCTTTCAGCGGGGTAGTGGCAGGCTGGCGGGCGTCGGCTCAAAACATGATCGACCTCGTCGATATGCAGAGTGCCGACATGACCGAGGCCGATACCGACCGGGAGGGGCTGCTGCGGTTTCTCGGCGCCGTCCCCGCGGGCAAGATACCCGACCTCAAGCACAGAAGGTTGTCGGGGCTCGATTTACGGGGTATTGACTTCAAAGGGGCCGACATGCGGTGGTCGCGCCTCAATGCATCGGATCTTCGACAAGCGAACCTCGCTAACGCAATACTGGATTCCGCCTGGCTCGTCCGGGCCAATTTGGAGGGGGCCGATCTGTCGGGCGCCAGTCTGTTCGCGACACAAATGCAGCGCGCCGTCCTCAAGCACGCGAAGCTGGACGGCGCCCGGGTGGTCGCCGATTTGCAGCGCGCCGACCTCACAGGCGCCAGCCTGCGCGATGCCAACCTGGCGCCGGATATGAAGAATCAATCAATGGGATTGATGCGTGCGCAATTACGTTCCGCAAAACTCGACGACGCGGATTTACGCGGCGCCGACGCGTCGCGCGCGGATTTGGAGTTCGCTTCCTTGCGCGGAGCCAGACTCGACAACGCAAACTTCTCGGGCGCGGAGCTTGCTGGCGCGGATCTGTCCAGCGCGGTTGTTTCCGGACTCAACCTCAGCGGGGCGGACCTGGCGTCGGCCCGGTTGCACGCCCTGATTAATAGACAGCAAATAGTGGGGCTGGATGAGGCTAAAAATCTGGATCAGGCGTACACGGACTGACGCTGACTCGAAGTCCCTCCTTCAGTTGTATCGAGACTCCTTCAACAGGCGCGTACCGTCGTCGGTGACGAGCGGAACCCGGTATTCCTGAAGCAACGCCTGAATGCGGTTCGCTTGGCGTTTGAGCACCGCGTCCAGTTGGTCGCGCCATTCGTCGTCCGGATGGCGCACCCCTACCGCTATGGCAAAGTGAAAACGCACGTCGGGCTCGGAAAACAAAGGGATCAATTCCACTTCCACGTCGGTGGCACGTCGTTGTACGTGAGCGGCAATTGGACCCCACAGTATAGCCGCGTCGATCTTTCCCGCCAGCAAATCTTCGGCGGCCGATTTTCCCGGGTACTCGGCGGGATCGCCCGGCTGCGCGATGTATGTGACCATCTGCTCGAACATATCGTGCTTCGCCAACCACAAGGTACCGGGGTCCCGCTCGTTCAACCCAATCTTCAGTTTGGATCTGCGCCCCTCCTCCAAAGTCACCAGGTCCTCACCACGGCGAACGTCGTCCAGACCCCGTCCCTTAACGTATACCAGCGCATAGGTCGAGGTGTAGTAGGGGCGCGTGGTAATGGTGAGTTCGTAGTTGTGCGGCACGTTGAGCACAACATCGCATTTATAACCTTCGCCGCTGGGATCTTCCGCACGTAGGGTGTTGCGGATAAATCCCATTCGGGCCGGAAACCACGTGTACTCTACCGTCAGATTGAGATCAGCGGCCAATATGTCCGCCAACCGGTTCTCCAGGCCGGTCCGCTCCCGAGTGGAAAACGGCGGATAGTTGGGATCCGCGCACACGCGCAACGCCTGGCGTTCCCCGGCCGCGGCGTGGCTGCTCAACGCCACCAACGCAGCAACAACCGCCATCGAAAAGTGCTTTATCAAAAACATGACACCGAATAAACCTATTGTCGCAATCTACCGCTGGAACGCACGCAAATTCAACGATCGTAGCGCTCTATTTTACCCGCAGGAATGGCGCCGTCGGCGCGCGCCAGAAGATACAGGTACAGATGATCGACGTAATTCATGACATTGGGGTTTTCCTTCCATCCGGGCATGACCCCGATCTGACCCTTGTAGCCGTTCGCCACCACCTCCATAAATCGATCCTTGCCGATCTCGCGCATCGTCTCTATCAGGCTGGGCGCGAACGAACTGCCGGTGCCGTCCAAGCCATGGCACACCTGACACTGGCTAAAGGCACGGAAGCCTCGGGTCAAATATAAATCGATGCGGCACTTTTTCTGGCCGCTGGCGTCGTCCTGTTCACACTGCACGTGTTCACTGTAGGGTTTGGCCTGGCTCTCGGCCCCTGCGGGCAGCGTAGCCGATAACGACGCCACAACAACTCCCCAGGACACGGCGATTGTCACGGCCTTCCAGCCTGACTGCTTGGTCATCAAGGTCAAAATCATCCTCCTCATTCTCATGGGGCCCGCGCAGACGGCGCCGAGCCAGGGGTGGGCGCGAGAAAACCGGCGCATATAACGGACTCGACCCGCTCGCCTACGGCGAGCGGGTCGTCGTTTCCAAACCGCCGAGATCTCTTACGATCTCGGATTATGCGTCCGGCAGCGCGAAGACCGTCAGCACGCCGCCCAGCTGAGTGTGTTTCGCCAGTGCCTTGTACGCACCGACCGCACCCAAGCCTTCGGTGTCTCCTTCCAATCCAGCGGCCATACCGATCCCGGCCCAACCACCGACACCGGAAAGCACGCCGATGTACTGCTTGCCGTTGTACTCCCAGGTATTGACGTTGCCGATGATTCCGGAGGGAGTCTTGAACTTATACAGCTCCTTGCCGGTCTTGGCGTCCAGGACCTTGAGATACCCCTCCAGGGTCCC
>JBFGKR010000202.1:0-4502 GCA_041576575.1 Arenicellales bacterium
AATCGACCCCTTCGGTGGCCACATCTTCTACGGTGTCGATCTCGATCAATAACGCGGACGGCGACGCGACCTTCGAAGGCGATTCCCGCGCCTTCGAACGCACGTAGCAGGCCCCTGCATGCTGCGCTTCCTGTTGATCCGGGTGGGGCTCGTTGTCCCTACGTTTTTTGGCGTGACGTTGTTGACGTTCGCGCTGATACGATTGGTTCCGGGCGATCCTGTCGAACTGCTCGTCGGAGAGAGGGGTATCGATCCGGCGCGGCACGCGATGCTCCGTGCCGAACTCGGTCTCGACAAGCCCATGCTGGTGCAATACGGCATCTACATCAACAATGTGCTGCACGGTAATCTCGGAAGGTCCATCGTGACCAAGGAGCCGGTGCTGAAAGAGTTTCTGGCACTGTTCCCCGCGACGATTGAGATCTCTGTTTGCGCTATTGTTTTTTCCCTCGTGATTGGAATCCCGGTTGGCATCCTTGCCGCCGTGCGTCGCGGATCGACGTTCGATTACGTTTCCATGGGAGTCTCTCTCACCGGCTATTCGATGCCCATTTTCTGGTGGGCGCTGTTGTTGATACTGCTGTTCTCCGTGAATCTCGGTTGGACGCCGGTGTCGGGCAGGATTTCGGTGCTTTATTACTTCGAACCGATAACCGGATTCATGCTCGTAGACAGTTTGCTTTCAGGGGAAAAAGGGGCGTTCGCATCGGCGTTGCGACATTTGGTGCTGCCGTCCGTCGCGCTGGGCACGATTCCACTAGCGATCGTCGCCCGCATGACCCGCTCGTCGATGCTCGAGGTGCTACACGAGGATTATATTCGCACCGCGCGTGCGAAGGGTCTCGCGCCGATGAGGATCATATTTCTGCATGCGCTGCGCAACGCATTGATACCCGTTATCACGGTGGTGGGCTTGGCGGTCGGCGTGTTGTTCGCCGGGGCCATCCTGACGGAAACAATTTTCGCGTGGCCGGGGGTTGGAAAATGGCTAGTGGAGTCGGTTCGTAGACGGGACTACCCGGTTCTGCAAGGCGGCGTGCTGCTCGTTGCCACCGTTATCATGCTCGTCAATCTGCTGGTGGACGTGCTGTACGGACTCGTCAACCCACGCATCCGTCACCAACGATGAAGCTGCGCCTTGGCACCAAACAATTTGACGCCGGAAACGGAGGACCTCCCCAGCCGGTTGCGGAGTTTTGGGCGCAATTTGCAGAGAACCGCGGCGCGGTCGTCGGGCTCGGGTTAATTGCCCTGATCACCGTAGCCGCCGTATTTGCGGAGGTGTTGGCGCCGCACGCACCGCAAGAGCAATACCGAGACGCGTTGCTGCTGCCCCCGGCCTGGTTGAACGGAGGCTCTGCTCGCTTCTTTCTGGGTACCGACGACATCGGTCGAGACATTCTGTCGCGCATCATCTTCGGCGCCCGTGTATCGCTGTCCTTGGGGTTTCTCGTGGTGGCCCTGGCGTTAGTACTGGGGGTTGCACTCGGACTCATTGCGGGTTTCTCCCGTGGTCTCCTGGACATCGTTATCATGCGCAGCATGGACATCATGCTGGCGTTGCCCAGCCTGTTGCTCGCCATCGTTATCGTCGCCATCCTGGGTCCCAGCCTCCTCAACGCGGCCTTGGCGGTGGTGGTGGTGCAGCTTCCCCACTTCGTCCGGCTTACGCGGGCGGCGGTCCTGACGGAGAAATCCAAGGACTACGTGGTCGCTTCCAGAGTCTGCGGCGCGGGGGTGTGGCGTTTGATGCTCATCACCGTGTTGCCCAACTGTATGGCGCCGGTGATCGTGCAGGGGACCCTGGGGTTTTCCACCGCCGTGCTCGATCTCGCCGCATTGGGGTTCTTGGGCATGGGAGCGCAGCCGCCGACTCCGGAGTGGGGCACCATGCTCTCCAATGCGCTGCAGTTCATTCAGCGCGCCTGGTGGGTAGTCACCTTCCCGGGTCTCGCAATCCTAATCGTAGTCTTGGCCTTCAATCTCACGGGCGATGGTCTGCGGGACGCACTCGATCCAAAATTGAAACGGTAACCCCGCTATGCCGCTTTTGGAAATTGAAGATCTAAGCGTGAACTTTGACCGCTTTCGCGCCGTCGACGGGGTCTCGTTATGCGTCGAGGAAGGAGAGACGCTTGGTATCGTTGGCGAGTCGGGTTGCGGCAAGAGTGTGGCGATGCTGGCGCTGATGGGGTTGCTTGCCTACCCTGCCGTGGTGTCTTCAAAGCGTATCCGTTTTGATCGGCGAGACATTGCAGATTTGAACCCGCGCGACAGGCGAGCCATCAACGGCAGGGATATCGCCATGATCTTCCAAGAACCGATGACGAGTTTGAACCCTTGCTTCACGGTAGGGTTCCAGGTCATGGAGGCTATCAAGGTCCACCGGGGCGGTAATCGCGCGCAGCGGTATGGGCGCGCAGTGGAACTGCTGCAGCAGGTGGGCATCCCGGACGCCGAGCGGCGATTGCGGGCGTTTCCACATCAGCTTTCCGGCGGCATGAACCAACGAGTCATGATCGCAATGGCGATCGCGTGTAACCCCAAATTGCTGATTGCCGACGAACCGACAACCGCTCTGGATGTGACCATCCAAGCACAGATACTGGATCTTCTGACGACACTGCAGCGGCAGTGGGGCATGGCGTTGATTCTCATCACCCACGACATGGGCGTCATCTCCGAAGCCGCGCAGCACGTGAGCGTGATGTATGCCGGCCAGATTGCGGAATACGCCTCGGTTCAAGAATTGTTTCACTCTCCGCGTCACCCTTATACGCGTGCATTGCTCGAAGCCTTACCGGAACGCGCACACAGCGGCCGAAGTCTGCCCACCATACCGGGTGTGGTGCCGGGACCGTACGATCGACCCCACGGTTGTCTTTTTCATCCGCGATGTGGACGAGCCCGGGAACGTTGTGAGAGCGAAGCCCCCGAATTGACGGGCACGGACGACGCGGCAGTGCGGTGTTTCTTTCCACATGCTGCGGCGAACGGGTCAGGTAGAGACTATTGAGCGCCACGGTGCTTGATTGCCGGGACTTGAGCCGATATTACCGTATCCGGGAAGGTTGGGGCGGCGGCGCGAAGACGCTCAAGGCTGTGGACGGAGTGAGCTTTACGCTCGATTCCGGCCGCACCCTCGCGGTGGTGGGTGAATCCGGATGCGGCAAGTCGACATTGGCGCGGTTGGTGACGATGATCGAAGCGCCCAGTTCCGGCAGCTTGTCGCTGGTCGGCGTCGACGTCACCGGAATCGCTCCACGCATCCCGAAGGAATTGCGCCGACACGCGCAGATCGTGTTTCAGGACCCTTATGCCTCGCTAAACCCTCGGAAAAAAGTCGGGGCTATTTTGGAGGAACCACTCATTATTAATACTCAAATGCGCCGAGGCGAACGCCGAGACGCCGTATTGGTCATGCTGGAACGAGTAGGGCTGCGGCCCGAACACTATTCGCGTTATCCGCATATGTTTTCAGGCGGCCAACGACAGCGCATCGCCGTCGCGCGGGCGCTGATGCTCGGCCCGAAAATTGTCGTCGCCGACGAGCCGGTCTCGGCGCTGGATGTGTCTATTCAAGCTCAAATCTTGAATCTTCTCATGCGGCTGCAGGACGAGCTAGGGCTCGCCTACTTGTTCATTTCGCACGACTTGAATGTCGTGAAACATATCTGCGACGAGGCGATCGTTATGTACCTGGGGAGGGCGGTGGAACAGGGAGACAAGCGCACGATTTTTCAACGGCCTGGGCATCCCTATACGCAGGCGTTGCTGGCGAGCACTCCGATCCTGAGTGCACAAAGGCGCGTGCGGCGGGTCAGGTTAACCGGCGAACCGCCGTCGCCGATTGACATACCCAGCGGGTGCGCGTTTCATCAGCGTTGTCCCATGGTCGCGGAGAGGTGTCGCCGCGAGCGTCCCGAATTGCTTCCCGTTGACGGTCGTCGCATAGCTTGTCATTTCGCCGATGAATCGCTGCGCATCGGTAATGAGACATAGCGCCAACCCAGATCGCGCGGTTCATTCACGCACATTTTCGCGCGGTGTCTCAACCACGCGGAGAGGTATTTTTATTATACCGGGGAGACGCCGAACAGCCGTAGGTGTAGCCAGAAGACGAACAACGCATACAGGGCCAGGCCTCCGCCGACGGCGACGAAGTCGTTGAGTACGGACGGTGGTGCTTGAACCACGGGCCGTTGCTCGCGCCGCTTCAAGGACACTCGATCCACGACCGCCCAAAGCAAAAACGTACCGAATAGAAACACGTCCGCTAGTGCGCCGTTCGCAAGGAGGTGTGCGAAGGCCCAGATCTTCGTGGCTGCCAGCATCGGATGTTTGGTTGCCGCCTGGATTCGACCCGGTAGATATGCGGCGAACAGGAGCGGGAATACAAAAATCATCAGCAGGAGCGACACGTGGCGTAACCATACCGGTGGCAGGTAGAGAACGACCGGGTCCTGGCGAGCCAGGTCGTACCCCCAGACGATGAGTACGAA
>JBFGKR010000203.1:0-4494 GCA_041576575.1 Arenicellales bacterium
TCTGGATACCCCGGGCCACGAAGCTTTTACCGCCATGCGCGCGCGTGGCGCGAAAGCCACGGATATCGTCATCCTGGTGGTTGCTGCAGACGACGGTGTCAAGCCGCAGACAATCGAAGCGATTCATCACGCGAAAAATGCGGGCGTCCCGATCGTGGTTGCAATAAACAAGATCGATAGAGAAGAAGCGGATCCAGAGAGGGTAAAGCAGGACTTGGCTTCTCATGAAGTAATACCGGAGGCTTGGGGCGGTGACGTATTGATGGTCCCGGTGTCGGCGAAAACGGGCATAGGGATCGAGGAGCTGCTCGATTCCGTGCTGTTGCAAGCGGAGTTGCTGGACATTAAGGCGCCGAAAACCGATCAAGCATCGGGCCTGGTGGTCGAAGCCCGGCTGGACAAAGGGCGGGGTCCCGTTGCCACGATATTGGTTCAGAAGGGCACGCTTCATCATGGTGATGTGATCTTGGCCGGTCGCGAAACCGGCCGCGTCCGCGCCATGAGCAACGACGCGGCGAAGCGGATCAAACAAGCTGGCCCTTCAACTCCGGTAGAGATCCAGGGACTGTCCGGTGTGCCGGTCGCGGGTGATGAAGTGCTGGTTGTGACTGACGAGCGTAAAGCGCGCGAGATCGCACTTTTTAGGCAGGGGAAACACAAGGAAATTAAACTCGCCCGGCAGCAGGCGGCCAAACTGGAGAACATGTTCCAACATCTGGACGAAGGGGAACAAAAAACGCTCAACTTGGTGATCAAAGCGGACGTCCAGGGATCCGTTGAAGCCCTGACGGAGTCACTGGAGAAACTGTCTACCGCGGATGTCAGGGTGAACGTAGTTCACGGCATGGTGGGTGGAATCAGTGAATCCGACGTCAATTTAGCCATGGCGTCGAACGCCATAATTATTGGATTCAATGTGCGTGCCGACGCAGCCGCGCGAAAGATAATCGAGTCCGAGGAGGTAGACGTACATTATTACAATGTCATCTACGACGTGGTGGACGAAGTCAAAGCGGCGATGTCGGGCATGTTGACTCCGGAAATCAAAGAAGAAGTGCTCGGAAATGCAGAGGTTCGGGATGTGTTCAGGGCGCCTAAGATCGGCGCCATCGCCGGAGTGTACGTGACTTCGGGTAAAGTGCTCAGAAACGAGAAGGTGAGGGTGTTGCGGGACAACGTGGTTATATTTGAAGGCCAGATAGATTCGCTGCGCCGATTCAAGGAGGATGTGAATGAAGTCAAAGCAGGGCTTGAATGTGGGATCGGCATTAAGAACTACAACGACGTTAAAGTAGGTGATCAGCTCGAGATCTACAGGACTTTCGAGGTGAGACCCAGGTTGTAGCACAACGTTGGTTGATGGGATATGCCAAGGGAATTCGACCGCGCTCGTAGGGTGGCGGAACTAGTACAGCGTGAATTAGCGAGGCTGCTCACGAGTGAGGCTCACGATCCACGTATTAAATTCGTCACCGTAACCGGCGTCGACATGAGCAAGGATTTAAAACACGCCAAGGTCTATGTGACTCGGTTAAAAAAACAAGACTCGCCCGCTGAGCAGCAGCGGCTGCTGAAAGCATTGCAGCATGCGAGCGGTTTTCTTCGTCATGAGTTGAGTAACGACCTAAATCTACGAATCAGCCCCAGCATCCGTTTTTATTACGACACGAGTATCGAGCGCGGCAACGCCATGGATGCGTTGATCGATAAGGCTGTGCATTCCGGGACGAGAACCCAATCGGGCGATTGAAGTCGTGGCCACTAGAAATAGACGTCGCGGAGGGCGAAATATCCAGGGTATCTTATTACTGGACAAACCAATCGGTTTGACCTCGAACGGAGCTTTGCAGCGGGTCAAGGTTCTATATAAAGCGCGCAAGGCCGGGCATACCGGTAGTCTCGACCCTATCGCGACCGGTCTGTTGCCGGTATGTTTCGGTGAGGCAACGAAAATTTCCAGTTTTTTTCTGGACGCCGACAAACACTATCACGCCGTGCTCAAGCTCGGCGAGTCCACCGATACCGGCGACGCAGACGGGGAAGTCCTGTTCCGCGCACCAGTGCGGTTGCGCGACGAAGTCATCGAGGCGGCTGTCTCTCAATTTCGCGGACGCATAAACCAGGTGCCGCCTATGTACAGCGCAATCAAGCATCAGGGACAACCGCTTTACAAACTGGCGCGGCAAGGGATCGACGTCGAACGCAAAGCGCGAACGGTGGACGTGTATCGAGTGACTTGGCAGAGGACCGATGTCGACAAGATCGAGATTCAGTTACATTGTTCCAGCGGTTTCTACGTGCGTGCGTTGGCTCACGATCTTGGTGAAAGTCTTGGATGCGGCGCTCACGTTGCTTCGCTTCGTCGCGTTGGCGTAGGGCCGTTCCACGTCGATCAGTCGGTGTCCCTCGATCGAATCCAAAATGCCGAGCACCTCGAGGACCTGGACGCATTTTTACTGCCGGCCGATCAGGGATTGACCGATCTTCCCGATGTCATGTTGACGGCGGATGCGGCGTACTATCTGTGTCGAGGCCAACCGGTACGAGCTTCCACCGCCCCGCGCGCCGGCTGGGTACGGCTGTACGCGCAGGAGGCGGGCTTTCTCGGTGTAGGCAAAGTCCTCTCGGACGGGCGCGTCGCCCCGAAACGGCTGTTTCATACGCACTAAGTGATTGTCTTAGCGAACATATTTTCGTGGTTGTGGGCGTGCGCTGCGCCGGTTGTGGAGGTCTGAGCGTGCAGTTAGAATACGCGAGCTTTTTTTTGAGATAACTAACTAAGTTTATAGAGGAAAATCATGGTGTTAACCGCCGATCAAAAGGTGCAGGTGGTGAGCGAGCATCAACGCGGAGAACGCGATACAGGCTCGCCCGAGGTGCAGGTCGCATTGATGACCGCACGAATTCAAGATCTGTCGTCGCACTTCAATACTCACATACACGATCATCATTCGCGCCAGGGATTGTTGCGGCTCGTAAATCGGCGACGTAGGTTGCTCGACTATCTGAAGAAAAAGGACATTGAGCGCTATCGTTCCTTAATCGGCAAGCTAGGTTTGCGCAAATAGGTAGTGGAGAAGATATTGTGGGATACGTAGTTAAAGAATTTCAGTACGGTCGACACAGTTTCAAACTGGAAACTGGTGAAATAGCGCGGCAGGCGACGGGAGCCGTAGTCGCAAGTTGTGGGGACACCTCCGTATTAGTAACCGTGGTGTGCGAAAAAGGAGGCGTGCCCAGAGATTTTCTCCCACTCACGGTGGATTTTGAAGAGCGGACGTATGCGGCTGGACGAATTCCCGGCGGCTTTTTCCGTAGAGAAGGGCGGCCTTCGGAGAAGGCCGTTCTGACGTGCCGCCTCATCGACCGGCCCATACGGCCACTTTTTCCAAAGGGATTTACCAATGAAGTGCAAATCATCGCAACCGTAATGTCGGTCGACCCGGAGATAGATCCGGATATCGTGGCGATGATTGGGGCCTCGGCGGCGTTGCAAATCTCGGGGGTTCCCTTCAACGGCCCCATCGGAGCGGCCCGGGTTGGCTATGTAGACGGTGAATATATGCTCAATCCCGACATATCCGATTTGAGCGAGCGATCTCAGCTCGACCTCGTCGTAGCCGGTACCGAGAACGCGGTATTAATGGTGGAATCGGAGGCGAAGGAACTCAGCGAGAAGCAGATGCTGGGTGCGGTACTCTACGGTCATGAGCAGATGCAACATGTCATTGCCAACATTCGGGAGTTGGCGAACGAGGTGGGCGTGCAACCTATGGAATGGGAAACGGTAGAGGACGACAAGGAGTTGAGCGGGAGGATCGCCGAACTTGCGGAAACGGAGCTCAGCGAGGCCTATCGGATCCCCGATAAGCAACAGCGACAGGATCGGCTCGCCGAAATTCGAGAACGTGTTGTTTCTGTGGTAACCGACGAAGAGGCCTCGCAGGAGCTCGTTGACGCTGCAAAGAACGCCATAAAACAACTGGAAAAAACGATCGTACGCAGTCGCGTTCTGACAGGGGAGTCGCGCATAGACGGCCGCGATTCACGCACCGTTAGGCCGATTGTCTGCAGGATAGGGGCCCTCCGCCGCACCCACGGTTCCGCTTTGTTCACTCGAGGTGAAACGCAGGCCATAGTCACCACCACTCTCGGCACGGAACGCGATGCTCAGATTATCGACGCGTTGGAAGGAGAAAGTCGCGACCGATTCATGTTGCACTACAATTTTCCGCCTTTCTGTGTCGGGGAGACGGGTCGCGTCGGCTCGCCCAAGCGCCGCGAGATTGGTCACGGGAAATTGGCAAAGCGAGCGATCGCCGCTGTGTTGCCGCCCATGGACGACTTTCCTTATGTGGTGCGGGTGGTTTCCGAAATCACTGAGTCGAACGGTTCCAGTTCCATGGCGACTGTATGCGGAACGAGTTTGTCGCTGATGGATGCGGGGGTGCAAATCAAGGCGCCGGTGGCCGGTGTCGCCATGGGCCTGATCAA
>JBFGKR010000204.1:0-4485 GCA_041576575.1 Arenicellales bacterium
GGCCAATACCAATAAATTTCGAGTTAATCTACCCATACTGCTGTTCTCCCGCCGCTACGATACCTGCGTGCGACTCACCTGATGACCGCATTCAGCCGGCCTTGCACCACAAGAGCGGATTGCGTGGTTTACCATTATGCCTGATTTCAAAATATAATCCCGTCTGGTTCAAACCGCCACTATTACCAACCGCGGCGATGGGGTCGCCGGCGTCGACCCAGTCGCCGACTTCCTTGTACAACAACTTGTTATGGCTGTACAAACTCATATAACCGTCTCCGTGGTCAATAATCAATAATAATCCGAAGCCGCGCAGCCAATCGGCAAAAGCCACCCGGCCACGAAAAACAGCGTGCACAACGCGGTCTTCGGGCGCCTTCAGGAATAGTCCCTGCCAGCGCATATTGCCCTTTTTATGTTGATTGAAGCGCGCCTCGATAGTCCCCCGCACCGGCAGCGTCAAGCGTCCTTTCATCTCGTCGAAACTGGCTTCGTCGTTCTGTAGCAACGGCACCTCTTGCATCAATTCCGTCAGCTCGGCGAGTAGCCTTTCGAGCCGCCGCTCGTCGCGACGAAGCATCTCCAGCTCGTCGCTTCGGCTCCGAATCTTTTCGTTCAGCTTGGCGAGCAATATGCCGCGCTCCCGCTGCCGTAGCTCCAACGCACGCCGGTTTTCTAACTGCGTCTGCTCCAGAGCGCTGAGTTCCCGGTTCTCTCCCTCGAGGTGCTCGCGTAATCGAGTCAGGGATGTCAGGGATTGATTGATCGCGTCAATCTGGTGACTCCGGGCGCGGGCGAAATAGCGGTAGTAGGTGATAGCCCTTCCTAATTTAGCCGGGTCCTTTTGATTCAGCAACATCTTGATGTAGCCCTGGCGCCCCATGATGTAGGTCGCGTACACCATGCGGCCGAATATGTCGGCCTGCTCGGTGAGACGTCGTTGATGGAGATCGCGGTCTGCGTTGAGCCGTTGTATGCGCCGATTTTTTTCATCGAGCGTCGCGCGCAGCGAGCGCAGTTCGGCGCTTATCCCGCCGATTCGACGTTCGCTGCGATGGAGCGCCTCCCGGATTACGTCGCGCTTCGATTCATCGCGGTCGACTTCTGCCTTGAGACTGCGTATTTTTTCTCTGAGGCGCTCCAACTGGGCGCTGTACGACGGTTCGGGCGGGGCCGCCGAGGTATGAGTTAGCCACGTTGCGGAAACGCTGAAGAACAGCACGGTGGCACACTGCGTGAAGAGTCGAAAAAGCACAAGTAGTTATTATAGGGGCTTTTATAGTCGTTATATTAGTGTATAATCGAGTACTAATAGACTGAAGGCGTAAAAGGTTTGCTTATGAGCAGTTCTAAATCCGGTGGCGGTAATTCCGCGGTCACCGCAGCCGAGATGCTGCTGGCGAGTGAGGCCGACATTCATCACGCCTCCCGCTCGTTGAAAGCGATGGCCCATCCGCTGCGGCTAAAGATCTTATGCATCCTGGGGGGTGCTCAGGAAACCAGCGTTCAGGATCTGGTCGATATGGTGGGCACCTCGCAAAGCAACATCTCCCAGCATCTCTCCATTCTGCGGGACAAAGGCATCCTCGAATCGCGTAAGGACGCCAACAAGGTCTACTACAGCATCGGCGACCAACGCATACTTCGTCTCATGGAGTCTATGCGGCTCGCCTTTTGCGCTACCCAGGATCACTGACCTCCCGTCGCACAGAGCGTGTGTCTCGGTCCGCTGCGTTCTATTGCTGACGGCGGGCATAACCGGTAGTCTTTCACCATTCGGGCGATTATCGACGCCGGCAACAGTCCGCCTCTCAAATGACGACAAAATTCATCATCGACAACTGGTACTTGTTCGCAATGGCAGCGGCGATCATCGTGATGTTGCTGCTTGAACCCATACGACAGCGGCATTCCGGAATCAGGTCTGTGTCGGCTTTGGAGCTTCCCCGGTTACTCAGAGACGACGCCTTGATCCTCGACGTCAGCGAACCCCACGAATTCAAGAAGGGCCACATTGCACGTTCCATGAACGTGCCGTTAAAAAAGCTCTCCGCCGATACCGCTCCCCTTCAGAAAAAGAAGGGCAAAACCATAATCGTCACCTGCAGAACGGGAAATCGCTCCTCGACCGCGGCCCGGTTGTTATCCAAAAATGGATTCGAGCACGTTTACACACTGGCCGGCGGGCTGCTTTCCTGGGAAAAGGAAAAATTGCCGATCGAAAAAGGCTGAGGACCGTGTGACCGTCTTGGACCTTTCCGCGGTGCAGAAATGTGACCAGCCGATTCAACGACTAAACTTACAGTAACCCGGAGGGAGTCGGCCACCGCCTTCTCGCTTTTTTGTGCTCCGAAAAGTCCAGAATGGATTTATCTAAAGCATTCCTAAAAATTCAAACACAAAGGTAGCCCGCAATGGCAGAGCAGCCTCAAAGTCAAGCAAAATTCGGTATTCGCAAGATTTACCTCAAGGACGTTTCCTTTGAATCCCCGCAGGCGCCGCATATTTTTGTACAAGCCGACTCGACGCCGACGATCGATGTGCAGATTCGACTCGGACACTCGGTGTTGAACAAAGAAACCGGTTTCTACGAGGTCGTGTTGACAATGACGGTGACCGCTAAATCGGGCGACAAGACCACTTTTCTCATTGAGGCGCAACAAGCGGGCGTGTTCGAAATTATGGGTATCAGCGAGGAAGAATTGCCGCTTGCCCTCGAGGTGGCCTGTCCAAACGTATTGCTTCCATTTGCTCGCGAAGCGGTGTCGGACTTCGTGGCCAAAGGTGGCTTTCCTCAGCTTCTCATCAACCCCGTTAATTTCGAGGCGCTCTACATGCAAAAGAAAGCGCAGGCGCAGCAGAAGGCGGCATCGGCGAGCGGCGGAAACGGCGAGGACGAGACCGACGCCTTGGCCGCGTCCGAAGATTCCAGGCGCAAGAAGCCGAAGTCCAGCTGACGCCCCCGCGACACCCGAAAACATTTGGCAACCGGACCACTCCCCGCAACTGAGCCGGATTCGCCTCATGCCGAAGTCACCCATAGTCGTGCTCGGAGCGGGCTCCTGGGGTACCGCATTGGCCGCGCTGCTCGCCCGCAACGGCCATCCGGTGCACCTGTGGGGGCACAACGCGGAGCATGTCGCCAGGTTGTCCGTTGAGCGCGAAAACAAAGACCATCTTCCCGGCGTCCCACTTCCCGACGCCATAGCGGTGCACCATGAGTTGGCAGGGTTGGTGCGCGACAACGATCAACTTCTTGTCGTTGTTCCGAGCCACGCGTTTCGGGGTACGGTTTCGATAATCGCCGATTCGCGCCCCAACCGTAGCGGATTGATCGTCGCTTGGGGCACCAAGGGATTCGATCCCGGCCGCGCGCTGTTACTGAGCGACGTCGTCGTCGAGCTGCTGGGCGCGGCGGCATCTCGCGCAGTCGTGTCCGGCCCCAGTTTCGCCACGGAAGTCGCTGCGGCGTTGCCGACGGCACTGACCGTGGCCTCGGACGATGCGGAAGTCGCCGATCGCGTTGCCGATTGGTTGCGAAACGAACGCGTGCGCGTGTATACCAACCGCGACATGGCGGGGGTTCAGCTCGGGGGCGCGATCAAAAACGTCATGGCGTTGGCAGCCGGAATCAGCGACGGGCTGGGGTTCGGCGCAAACGCCCGCGCGGCCCTCATAACCCGCGGCCTGGCAGAAATGAATCGATTGGGAGTGGCATTGGGCGGCCGTCCGTCCACTTTCATGGGGCTGACCGGCGTCGGAGATTTGGTGTTGACCTGTACCGACAACCAGTCTCGTAATAGGCGTGTAGGCATCGGTCTGGGACGAGGTAAAACCCTGGAATCGGCGTTGGCGGAAGTCGGGCAGGAAGCCGAGGGTGTAAACACCGTTCGTGAGTTGTACATCACGGCGAAGCGTTCTCACATCGAAATGCCGATCACAGAAAAAGTCTACCAGGTGATTTATGAGGGACTGTCGCCTCAGGAGGCGGTGGAAGAGCTGTTGCGACGCGAGCCCAAAGCGGAGTAATCGTCGTCCAGCCGCCCCTCAAGGCGTGCCCTCCAAAAAGCCAAGCTGCCGCCACGCCTCGTACACCACGATGCTGACGGCGTTGGAAAGATTCAGGGAGCGGTTGTTGGGCCTCATTGGAAGCGTAATACGTTGCCGTCGCGGGACAGAGTTGCGAATATCATGTGGTAATCCTCGAGTTTCGGGACCGAACAAAAACGCATCATTCATTCGATATCGAACTGCGGTGTAGACCGTGTTATTGTGCGTCGACACCGTGAACAGGCGCGCAATCGCCGTGGACTCCAAAAAAGCAGCGGTGGACGGATGCGTTATCACTTTTGTCCAATCGCCGTAATCGAGGCCCGCTCGCTTGAGTTTTGCGTCGTCCGCACTGAACCCGAGCGGTTCGATCAAATGTAAAGAGCAGCCGGTGTTGGAGCACAATCGCATAACATTTCCGGTGTTTGGGGGAGA
>JBFGKR010000205.1:0-4482 GCA_041576575.1 Arenicellales bacterium
CTTCGCCACCGACGCGAACAGAAGATTGTGGTCGATTACCTGATGCGTGAAATACGGGGCCTTGGTAGCGTCCATTTGTCCGGAAAACGCCAACATCGGCACACGGTCCAGAAACGCGTTGGCCACCGCGTTGACCAAATTCGTCGATCCCGGTCCCAGCGTAGACAGGCACACTCCCGGACGAGCGGTCACCATGCCGTAGGTTTGGGCCATCAACCCGGCGGTTCCCTCGCGCGAGGCCAGGACAAATTCGATGCCGACCCGCCGCAATGCCTCGATAAGCTCGACGTTGGTCTCGCCGGGATACCCGAAAACGTGTCCGATCCCTGCCGCGGAGAGGAAGCGGGCGAGGACTTCCGACGTGTTCATAGTCTCGGCTCCGTTGTCGCGCTTGTCTGCTGCCGGATATTGTATCTTGTCCCATCGTCTCGATCAGTGCGTCGCATTTCTACGACGTCCAGTGGTGGGAAATCCGCGCCCATGCGGCGAGGGGAACCGATGTCTGCTTGATAATTCTGTGTACGCCGCCCCGATCGTCGCATGCATCGACGACGCCGACGATTAAATACTTTATATCTTGGTCAAGTAAATTTAATATTCGGCTTTTGGACCACTTTGGGGGTGGTCAACCGGTGAGCAGCGAAAAGATTCGTAAGATCTACGTCGAGGAAGGAGAAGACTTCTCCAGAACCCACGCCTACGGCCGACGTGTCGAGACGACGGTGCGGTTTTCCACCGACCCGCGCGATATCGGCTGGGTGCGCGAAAACGTACCCTGCCAGACGGCCTGTCCCGCGGATACGAATATTCCCGCCTACATTCGCATGATCGTGGAGAATCGATACGGACGATCCTACGAATTGAACCGGATCGCCAACGTGCTCCCCGGAGTGCTCGGTCGTATCTGCAGCCGTCCCTGCGAACCGGTTTGTCGCCACGGCTGGCCCGGCAACGGCGATCCGGTCAACATTTGCCACCTCAAACGCGCAGCGGCGGATCTCAAGACCGCAGGCCACCGTATCAGCGAGGATCTTTACTCGCCGTCTGGAAAGACCATTGCCATCATCGGAGCCGGTCCCGCAGGTCTTGCGGCGGCACACGACCTCTCCATTCTTGGTCACGAAGTGACGATATTCGAGCGCGAATTACGCGCCGGCGGCATGTTGCGCTATGGGATACCCGATTTCCGCTTGCCGCGCGACGTTCTCGATGTTGAGGTGCACAACACCACCCGGCTGGGCGTCAGCCTGAAGACCGGCGTGTCGGTAGGTAATGCTGGCGACGACGTCAAGTTGTCGGACATGCAGCGGCGTTTCGACGCGGTACTGCTCGCGACCGGTTGCATGGCCGCGATGCCCCTTCCCCTAAGGGACGCGGAAGGTAAGCAAGATCTCGTCCGCGCCATGCCCAACGCTGAATACGGACTCGACTTCCTCATCGACCTGCATCGGGAAGTCCCGAAATCCGTCGGCAAGCGGGTCGCCGTGGTCGGGGCCGGTTTCACCGCCTTGGATTGCGCCCGCGTGGCAAAAAGACTGGGCGCTGAAGAAGTCACGATTCATCTTCGAACCACCGAAAAATACATTCCGGTGATGGAGGAAGAGATCCTCGAGGCAAAAAGAGAGGGAGTATCCATACGCGGGCTCCGGACACCGGTGGAATTGATATCCGACGAAAATGGCCACGGAGTCGGCGTACGGTTCGTGCAGAACCGGCTCGGGGCGTGGCGGGCCAACGGAAGGCGCGAGGCCATACCCATCCCCGGTTCCGAATTCGTGGAGCCCTTCGATACGCTCCTGGTCGCCATCGGTCAAAAGACCGTCAACGATTACATCGACATCGATGTCGAATTGGACAAGTGGGGGAACGTCAAGCTCAACGACAACGGAATGACTTCGTCCACCGGATTGTTCGCCGCCGGCGATTTTGTGAACGGCGCGTCTACCGTAATCCAGGCAATCGGTCACGGGCGCGACATCTCGCTAAAGATGGACGCGTGGCTCATGGGACGGCAACGACGCCGCAAGGTGGTGCGTATCGAAGCAGTCGACGAGCCCCTGCGCGAGCGGCGTTTCGATTTTATCCCCAGGCAACACATGCCCACCGAAACGGTGTCCAGCCGGTTTAACGACTTGTCCACAGAAGTGGAACTAGGATTTGACAAGGAACTCGCGCTCGAAGAGGCGAAACGCTGTTATCTTTGTTACCTGAAATACGAAATCGATATCGACAATTGCATCTACTGCCGCGCCTGTATTGACGTCGCCCCCCGTGACTGCATCAAGTTGGTAAAAGATGTTGAGATCCACGAAGACGGTACCTACGGCGACTTGGAAGAAACGAAGGTGTGGAATCAGGTCGGCGCCATATGGATCGACAACGATGAGTGCATTCGGTGCGGCGCTTGTTATCACGCCTGCCCGACACATTGTATTTCGATCAGCCGCAACGAGATCATTTACCAGGACATCTGAACCTTGCACCACATAGTCATCGGCAATGGAATCACCGGAAACCACGCGGCATCAGTTCTAAGACTGAGGGACCCGAAAAGCAAAGTGACGATAATTTCGGCCGATACGCTGCTTTTCTACAATCGTTACGACCTTCCCGACGTATTTCGAGGGCGCTGCGACTGGGTTGATTACCTCGTATATCCGCCGGCCTATTACGAAGACAATGAGATCAAGTTGCGGCGAAGGAGCGTGGTAACAGAAGTGGACACGGAAAAACGCACCATCACCCTCGCCCATCGTGAAACGATTTCCTACGATCAGTTATTGGTGGCTACGGGAGGCATCGGTTACATCCCTGAGCGCCTGTTGGACTCGAAACCACTGATGCACAGCTTCAGCAACTTTCGCATGGCGATGACGTCGCGATCCGCCCTGCCCGACGGCGGACGAGTGATCATGCTTGGCGGTGACGTGCAGGGACTCGATCTCGCCCGCACCCTGGTCGAGACCGGTCACAAAGTGACTCTGGTGACCACAGATCGTACTTTCTGGCCCCACGAGATCCCGGCGGCAGAGCGGCCAAGGTACTTGTCCGCCCTGGAGCGCATGGGCATCGAAGTCATCGACGGCGAGCAGGTTGACCGCGTGGAGAAAGTGAACGGAGCTACCCCCGTCCACAGGGTATTATTCGAAGACGGGGACGAAATCGCGGGAGACATAGTTATGCCTTTTTACGGATTGATTCCAAACGTAGACTTCATGAGCAACGCGGGAATCGACATTGAACGCGGCATCTTAGTGGACCCAAGGTTACAAACCACCCGCAATGAAATCTGGGCGGCGGGAGACGTGTGCCAGATCTGGTCACCCGAACAAAACACATACAAATTTTATTACGGTTGGAAAAACGTAAAGTTGATGGGCGAAATTGCCGCCAGAAACATGACCGGCGACGAAATATCGTTCAGTTCCACCGTCGACGACGCGCTGCAGATCAAAGAAGACGGTACCATTCACTCTCCGTTCTGGGAATACGACTAGTGACTTCGACTCGGACCGACGTGCAGATTGGGATTTGCGGATCCGCCGGCGACGGCACCATTGCCGCGGGAGATATCTTGAAGCGCGCGATGGCGCGGGCGGGATACCGGGTAATTGCCTTCGACGAATACCCGGCCGAGATCCGTGGTTTTGGCAAATGCGTCGCGCGCACGCGCATCAGCACGGAGCAGGTCTACTCGATGAAACCCAAATCCGACGTCTTGGTATCGCTGAACGACGCGCACGCAATATCGCACGCGTCCGAGGTGCGTGATTTCGGTGCGGTGATATACGATTCCGCACCCATCACCACGGTTCAAGAAGGCTGGCATATCTCCGGCCACCTGAAGCCTGGTCACCTACCCTACGGCCTGCCGATGCGGGAAGTCTCCGAACAGGCGACGGGGGGAAATCGTTCTCGAAATATCGTTTCCTTGGGGTTCGTCGCCGGACTTTACCGTCTACCACGACGGGCTTTCGTAGATGCCATTACCGAGAAATTTAGGACGAAGGCCACGGAAATCACCAACAAAAACATCGCCGCTTTCAACGACGGTTACGACCGCGGCACTAAAGTCTACCGTTTCGACAAAGTGGCGTTTGCCCCGCCGGCAACGCGGAAAGACAAAAAAGTGTCTACGATGATGACGGGGAACGCGGCCGTGGTGCGAGGTTGCTTGGACGCAGGCCTCGAAAACTTCTTTGGTTATCCGATCACCCCGGCGACGAGTATTATGGAGAGGCTGGCGGTCGAGATGCCAAAACAAGGAGCCCGGCTGCTGCAGACCGAAGACGAGATATCGGCCATTTCCGCCACCATAGGCGCTGGCTTCGCGGGGGCAAGGGCGGCCACCGCGACATCGGGCCCGGGATTTGCGCTGATGTCGGAGATGATGGGATTGGGCATCATGGCAGAGGTGTCGGCGGTCGTGTTCGTGTCTCAGCGGGGCGGTCCCAGCACCGGCATGCCGACGAAGACGGAGCA
>JBFGKR010000206.1:0-4459 GCA_041576575.1 Arenicellales bacterium
GCCCATTCCCAATATCGCGGCGAAGATCAAAAGCGACTGATAATTCAGGCCACCCTGATCGAGGTAGTGTTCGATGCCCAAGACTCGTATTGCTACGCTCAGGACCAACAGTACCGCGATGTTTGTCGCGACAAATAGGAAAATTCGTTTCATGACAGTTCTACCGTTACTTAAGCGTTCATCGTAATATGTGTATAAAGCCGAATAACTTCAAGACACTGCACGAAATTTTTCGGGAAATTCAGGCCGTGAAAAACAAGATCGAACAGATTCGCCAAATCCACGCCCGATTTATCCACGCTGTGGTCCGGTCCGTGCACGATGCGGATGAACGCAAAGAACTCGAACAGGCCTTGAATATCGCAGAGGAAAACGGGTGGCGCGACGCAGTCCGAGCCGTGCGCCTGATTCTGGACGGCAGGCGGGACGGCGGAATCCTGGCCGGGCTCGACGAGGAAGACCTTGCTATCGTCACGGGTATTCTCGAAGGCCTCCAGAACCCCGATGCCCTGCCGAAACTCGGCGATGCACCGGACGGATCCTTTGCGGCTCCGGGGCTGGCGAGCATGATCACTCTGGCCTCCAGAGGGGATGTGCAGGCGTTGCGCGCGTTGGCATTGATGGGGGAGCAGATGACAGCTTTCGGGGGAGACATGGCGCAAATCTCCGGACGATTCCGGCGTTTGATCGACGGCGAACGAGATCACGACAAACTCACAGCGGGAATGAGCGCCACTAGCCGAACGCTGATGCTGTCGATACTCGAAGAGCTCGCCAAACTCGACACGCATTAGCCCGTACGCGCTTCCATGCCGGTTTCATCAGTCCCTCGCCTGATTGCCGAATGGGAACCGCAAAGCGGTGTTTTGATGGCGTGGCCGCACGCGCGCACCGACTGGGCCCCTATTCTCGCTGAGGTCGAGACGGTGTATCTGCAGCTCGCGGCATCCATTTCCCGCTTCGAGAAAGTCCTGATCTGCTGCCGTGACGACGAGCACCGCGAACACCTTAAAGAAATGCTCGCGTCACGGATGTCGAGACCGGACCGCATCGCCGTCGAGGTAGTGCCATACCAAGACACTTGGATACGCGACTACGGTCCTTTGAGTATACTGCGAGGCAACGCAGTGCATCTGCTCAAGTTTGCGTTCAACGGTTGGGGCCGCCGATTTGACGCCACCCTGGACAATCTTGTCACCGCACGTTTATCACAACAGCAGGCCTTCGGCGAAACACCGTTGACCGTCCTCGACGACTGGATCCTTGAAGGTGGCAGTATAGACACAGACGGCAGAGGTACGCTGCTCGCCACGGTCTCGTGCCTGCTGGCGGAAAACCGTAATCCAGGTCACAATCGTGACTCCGTCGAGCGGCGGCTGCAACACTTGCTCGGCGCCCAACGTATCTTATGGCTCGAACACGGCAGTTTGCTCGGCGACGACACCGATGGACACGTCGACATGCTGGCGCGTTTTACCGGTCCCTCCACAATCTGCCACGTTGCCTGCGACGACGAGGACGACGAACATTTCACGGCGCTGAGAATGATGCGCGACGAACTTCGCCGATTCCGCCAAACCAATGGCAAGCCGTATCATTTGGTGCCGCTACCGATTCCTCGCGCAATCTACAATAAGGACGGCCGACGTCTACCGGCGAGTCATGTCAACTTCCTGCTGTTGAACCGTGCAGTCATCATGCCCATCTATGACGACCCCGCAGACGCAATTGCGTTGAGGGCACTGCGTGAGTGCTTCCCGAGCCGCAACGTCATACCCATCAATGCCCGTCCGCTCATCGAACAGTCGGGCAGTATCCATTGTGCGACGTCGCAAGTCGCCGCCGGTGTGTCCTTGGGTGCGCGTAGTACAATAGTTCAGCAACGAGTTACGCGACCATGAACCAATCCGAAATCTTGACCGTCGGCATAGTACAGCACGGCTGCGCGGACAACCGCGAACAGAACCTGGAGCGTGCGTTAGCGGGTGTCGACCAAGCCGCCGCTCGCGGCGCAAACCTCGTACTATTGCAAGAACTGCACAATCTTCCTTATTTCTGCGTCTCCCCGGATCCGGACCGGTTCGATCTTGCCGAGCCCGTGCCCGGTCCGACGACGCTCGCACTCGGCGAAATCGCCCGGCAAAAAGAAATTTGCATCGTCGGTTCGGTGTTTGAGCGCAGAACCGCCGGAATCTACCACAACACCGCGGTGGTGCTGGGCCAAGACGGGACTTTGTGTGGCACCTATCGCAAGATGCATATCCCGGACGACCCCGGATACCACGAAAAATTCTTTTTCACCCCCGGCGATCAGGGTTTTGAACCCATCGACACCTCGTTGGGGCGCCTGGGAGTTCTGGTGTGCTGGGACCAGTGGTATCCCGAAGCCGCACGCCTGATGGCGCTGGCGGGAGCCGAGTTGCTGCTGTTTCCCTCCGCCATCGGCTGGGATCCGAGCGATGACGCCGCAGAGCAGAAACGTCAGTTGGAAAGTTGGATAACGATCCAACGCGGCCACGCCATCGCCAACGGAATTCCTGTAATCTGTTGCAACCGTGTGGGCCCGGAATCCATTATTTCCTTCTGGGGATCGAGTTTCGCGTGCGGTCCCCAAGGAGAGCTTCTCTGGGTTGGCGCCGCCGATGCCGACGAGGTCGGTGTCGTCAACATTGATCGCAGACGCTCGGAGCGAGTCCGCCGCGCTTGGCCTTTCCTGCGCGACCGCCGCATAGAATGCTATGCGGACATCTGTAGGCGGTTCAAGGAGTAACACCTTCGCGAAGCTTCTTGACGCTCGATATCTAGAACCCCGCGGTGATTGGACAAGGCGCGTTGCGGAGCTGTAGGGTGTCGCCCGGACGGCGCCGATGATATCTGGAGTCGGAGGCTACGGGCCGGCGGGAACCTCGTTGACGCAGGAGAGCGCAGCGCGCAGGTTGCGGTTTGTAGACGCGGGTCCGGTTTCGGACGCTGCACGACATTCGAACAGTTGAACTGCCGCTGCGTATATGCTTAGGTTCTTCATTCCGCACTCGTGAATCACCGCTTGGAACGAGGGCCCATTGATTTTGCGGGGGACTTGCGCGCAATCGGATTGAAGCAATGCTGTCCGATCGTAGGCGAGTAGAATGCGGAGACGAAACGCTTGTACCAACGCCGAGGTCCGTGTTGACCCATGACCCGCTGTGGATGGGTGGGATCCGATCCGCTCTACGTCGACTATCACGATCACGAATGGGGAGTGCCCATTCATGACGATGTTGCGCTTTTCGAATTTTTGATCCTTGAAGGCGCCCAAGCGGGGTTGAGCTGGCTTACGATCCTGAAAAAAAGGGCCGATTATCGGCGCGCGTTCGATGGGTTCGACCCCGCCATAGTTGCCCGTTACAATGAACGCAAGGTGCACTCCTTGCTCGAAAACGTAGGCATCGTCCGAAACAGACTCAAGATTCAGTCTGCGATTTCCAACGCCCAAAGGGTTCTGGATGTGCGTGCGGAATTTGGATCCCTTGATCGCTACTTGTGGCAGTTCGTAGACGGCACTCCCCTGCAGAACCGTTGGCGGCGAATGGACGACGTACCGGTTTCGACGCCGATTTCTGATTGCCTGAGTAGCAATCTGAAAAAACGGGGTTTTAAATTTGTAGGAACAACGATCTGCTACGCGTTCATGCAGGCGGTCGGCATGGTCAACGATCATACGACGGACTGTTTTCGTCATGAACACATTGCCGCAATGTGACGCCATTCGCGATAACGTGGAAAACCAGAGCTTTTTACGAAAAGAGCGGATAGGTGCAGCGGGAAATATCTACGAGAACACCTATTCAGTCCTAACATGCTACACACGATAAAGAGATTCTTTGAGACAAAGGTAAAGAGCGAAGACAGCGGGGAACCCGAAGAGCACCAGCTCCAATTAGCCGCCGCGGCTCTCTTGTTTGAGGTCAGCCGTTCCGACTTCTCGACGGATGAGGAAGAAAGGAACCGCATCCGCGACTTAATAGAATCGCAATTCGACCTTTCTCAGGAAGAGACGCACACATTGATGAATCTCGCAGAGCAACAAGCGAACCAAGCCACGAGCCTGCATGGTTTCACGTCGCTGATTAACGCAAATTGGTCCTTGGAGCAGCGGGTACGGCTTATCGAATTCATGTGGGACGTGGCGTATGCCGACGAACACCTCGATGCCCACGAATTGCACCTCATGCGAAAGATTGGATCGTTGCTCTATATTCCCCACAAGCAATTGGTGGCTGCGAAGATGGGAGCACGGCGAAAACAAGAGCAACGATGATCGTGTTTCATCCCGACCTACGCCGGCATCGCATTCCGAGGCATTGCGTCTCATAAAGGCCAGGGATCACGCCGCAGTGCAACCATGACGATGTACGCGAATACGAGTAAAGCCAGCAGCCAGGTAACCACCCGGGTCCGCTTGTTTTTTCCGTGACCA
>JBFGKR010000207.1:0-4443 GCA_041576575.1 Arenicellales bacterium
GACCCGTGGCCCGGCGATCGTTGCGACAGGGCGGGTCGTGCGACCCAGGCCCGCGCCGGCGACTTGCCTACGATGCCTTTTTCAAGCATGTCTTTGCGTGTTTCCCGTGGTTCGCGGACCAATCGCCGCCAAGACTACGCGCTCGCAGCTCTCGGACCTCGGTCGTCTTTTTGTACACGGTGGCGCGCGGAGGACGGATCCGGGGAGCGATTTCGTCTTGCCCGCGCAACGACCTGCCGAGGGCACCGCGGTTTGCAGCCGCGCTCGCACCCGCGTCCACGAGGCACTCGGGCGAAGCCGAGGCCCGTGCGACACCCCTAGCGGTCCGGATACCGGTTCCCCAATCTCTTCGTGCCCCGCGATCCGCAGGGAGCCCGAGATTCCCGACATTTCTTGTGTCCCCAACGTAAAACAGCCGGGCCGCCACGCGAATTGCGTTATTCACTTGGCGGCCCGGCTGTCTTTGAAATGAAACTGATAAGACCCGTGGCTTTCCGTCCCTGCCTCACGGCAGGTTTGGCGTTTTTCAAGCGACCCCGAACTGTTCGAGGACCAGCAAGTATTTGCCTTGGACGTAACCCCCACCAAAGGACTACGTATTCATACTTACAGCTTAGACCAACGTGCAATATTAGCAAGCCGCTATATGGTATTTTTTTCGTTATCGTACAAGTAGTTAGAAATATTTTGGATCTAAAGAGTTTAGGGGCCGCGAAGGCTCCTTTGCGTCGCTGGAAGGAAGTCTCCGTTGTCCGAAAATGCCCCTGTACGTGAACCGACTAAGAACCGCATAACGGAATGTGTCTAGACTTGTGGAATAATACGAGTTGATGAAAGGGCACACGGCGCCCTGTTCGAACCCGTTTATACAGGACCGGAAGAATGAGACTATCGACACTTGGCACGATTTTATGCTTCGCCGGCGCATTGAGCGTTCCGACTTCGCTCGCCCGGGCGGACCAAGCGGAAGACTTGGAGGTATTGAAGAAAGAGGTGGAATCCTTGAAGGCCGGGCAACGAGCGATTCGCGAAGAGATCAAGAGCATCAAGACACTGCTAAGTGCTCAAAGGCAAAGACGCAGCCCGATTCGAGACGTAAACGTCACCATGAACGTCGCGGACGATCCCTATAAAGGGGGGGCCGACGCGCGGGTGACGATGGTGGAGTTTTCTGACTATCAGTGTCCTTTCTGTTCCCGCCACACGCGGACGGTATTGCCGCAATTAGAAAAGAATTTCGTTGAAACCGGCAAGCTGAAATATGTGATGCGGGATTTTCCCCTGGCTTTTCACAAGCAGGCACCCAAGGCTCACGAGGCCGCACATTGTGCCGGCGAACAGGGTAAGTATTGGGATATGCACGCGCAACTCTTTGCGAATCAAAAAGCACTGCATCTGGACAAACTGCCGATATACGCAGAAAACGCCGGAATTTCGGATCTGGCCGCATTCCAGGAGTGTCTGGACAGCGGCAAGTACCAAGAACGCATCAAACTCAGCATGGCGGAAGGCAACAAGTTGGGGGTCAGCGGCACGCCGACGTTTGCGGTGGGACTGACGGAGGCGAACGGTACCGTCAAGGCGTTAAAAATAGTACGTGGCGCTCAGCCCTACAACTTGTTCCAGAAAGTCATCGACGAGCTGCTCGCATCCGGGGACGCCGATAAGAAGCCGGACTCTAAAAGCGACGAGGGTTGATTCGAATCTCGCGAAAGAGTCCAGATAGAAGGCATAGTGATATTTCCATTTGTCACGGGCCTTTCATATCCGCATTCGGGTGGGACATTTATAACGAATTAAATTAAGTCTGCGGCGATACGCCGCTCGTTGCGCAACTATTCCGCATCATTGCTCGAGATCGGTCAATGAGAGACTACGTTGACATATTCAATGAGAGCTTCAAAAGGGCGTTGATTAACGACAGCTACAACTGCGATTTTATTTGTAGATTCTATGATATCTTCCTGGCCAAGTCCGACGACATTGCAGCGTTGTTTGCGAGTACCAATATGAGCGCTCAAAAAACGATGTTGCACGACTCCTTGCACCACATGCTCGACTTTTTCAAATCGACAAAGACCGGTCCGCACATGGAATCGATCGCCCGGGTTCACAGCCGGCGACACCATGCCATCAGTGACGAGATGTACGATCATTGGCTGGACGCCTTGATGGAGGCGCTGAAGGAATTCGATCCGGAGTTCGACGAGGAAGTGGAACTTGCGTGGCGTTTGGTTTTATCCCCCGGCATTACTTACATGAAGTTTATGCGCGACAGAGCGTAATTCACGTGCACGATTGATTGCTGGGCACCTGAATTCCGCGGACGCGGGTGAAGTGCCCCAAGGCGATGCCGCCCAGCGCTCGACTCTAAACCAGCCGCCGTGTGGACGTGCGCGACTCAAGGCGCAATAAATGCGTCTATTAAAGAGTATCGGCGTCGGTGTGAACGCCCCTTGCCAGATGTCGGTGCGCCCGAATTTGCTCGAGTAAGATCAGCTGCCTGACCCCGATTGTGGCGGGACGAAGCGTTGTCCCGATATAGCCGGGTGGTACAGCGGCTGAACCACGTTGCCCGCCGGGTCCTTGCAGTGAAAGCTCCGCGCGCCGTCGCTGTGGTCGTGCGGCTCGTCCAGCAGCTCCACGCCTTTGGATTGTAAGTAGTCGTACCAAAGCTGCAGGTCTTCCTTGGTGTCCACCACAAAGCCGAAGTGATCCAGGTACTGAGTGCCCGCCCGCTTCCCCTCGCGCAACCGTCCGAGCGACAGATTATCGTTGCCGCAGGTCAGGTAGACCAGGTTGTCGCTGGCGCGGCGCAGCACCGCCATGCCCATGATGTCGACGTAGAAACGCAGGCACTCCTCGAGATTGGGGACCACCAAGGCGAGATGGCGCAAACCGTTGAGGGGTTTTGGCCTGTTGGTCATTACATTCCTCCGTGTCATGTTGTAGTTTATCTAACTCGATTCTCACCGGGAGTAAAACACGTGTACTGTATTGTCGTGAAGACCCAGTTGAAACCCGGCTTGCGCGAGGCTTTCCTCGAGGCGATGCTTGCCAATGCCGAGGCGTCCGTACGCGATGAGCCGAAATGCCTGGTGTTCGACGTCCTGGAGGCCCACGAGGAACCGGATACGTTCTATTTATACGAAATCTACACCGATCAGGACGCGCTGCAGGAACACAAGGAGACCGCGCACTACCAATCGACCCGTGCGATCGTCAACGAACTGATTGCTGCTCAATCGGTGATGCGAGCGGAGGTCGTGGCAATGAACCCCGCGCGTTGACCCGGAAAACAGGGAGGACGTTGTAACAGCGTCGCAATTTCGCAAACGTAAAGAGGGTATTGTCTTTACGGACTTCTAAATACGATCGGAGTCCGACACCGCTGCGGCAACACCCAAGCCAATCAACATCCCACCGGCGACTCGGCGTTGTCCGCGCACGAATCGCGGGTGGTGTAACCATTTGCGCGCGACGCCGGAACCGAGCGCGTAGGTTCCGTCGGTGACAATGCCCAGCAAGATCAGAAGAATCCCCAGTGCAAAAACCTGTGTCGTCGGATCGCCCCTCAACGGATCCACAAATTGCGGCAGCAAGGCGATCAAGAACAGCGCGACCTTTGGATTGAGAACTTGCAGCATGATCCCCTCTATCCAGATTCGCCGCAAATTTGTCGTCGTTGGGACCTCCGAAACGCGACGTTCTTCTGTTGCGGTGAGTCGGCGCATCCCAAGATAGATCAGGTACGCCGCGCCGAGGTACTTGACGATGTTGAAGGCCAAGGACGATGCGACCAACAGTGCGGACAGTCCGAGTGCCGCAGCCGTCACCTGGCAGAGCGTTCCGGTGGCGACCCCCAGGGTGGCTGCGATGCCCGCCGCCGGCCCGGCGTCGAGGCTGCGCGTCACGATATACAGCACGGCGGGCCCCGGCGTAACCAGCAGCACCAGACAGGCGACCAAAAAAACAAGCAAGGTCGAGATATCGGGCATCCCGAGAGTAGAAATCTTTTCCAGTTGCTGTTACCGGTTACATCTGCGCGCCGACTTGCCAGGGAACGAACTCCGCATCGCCGAAACCGAGTTCCTCGGACTTCGTCTTCTCGCCGCTGGCGACGGCAAGCATTTTTTCGAAGATGCGTGCGCCGACCTGCTCCAAACTTTCCGTGCCGTCGATAATCGTGCCGCAATTGATGTCCATGTCCTCGACCATGTGTTGATACATCGGAGTATTGGTCGCCAATTTCATGCTCGGCACCGGCTTGTTGCCGTAAACCGAGCCGCGGCCGGTGGTAAAGCATATTAAGTTACAGCCCGACGCCACTTCGCCGGTGATGGAGCAGGGGTCGTAACCGGGACTGTCCATGAAAACAAAGCTGCTGTTTTGTACCGGTGCATTCGTTTTCTATTCCTCTTTGGTGTGCGTCTTCGTTTCAGC
>JBFGKR010000208.1:0-4435 GCA_041576575.1 Arenicellales bacterium
GAGGAGTTCGTCGCCGCGTCGAGTGCGAGCCCCAGCACGTCGTCGACTTTGTCCAGTCGATGGCGCAGTTGTTCGACAATCGCAATCTCGCTCGCGCGTAAGTCGCTCGCCAGGCTCGCCGCGTATTCAAGGATTGGCCGGTCGTCCCGGTACACGAGCGCTTCCTTTGTCCACGCGGACAGCGTGTCGGGGCCTGCGAGGAATCCCGCGAGAAAGGCGTCGCGCCGATGCAGCCAATGCGCCGGGCCGCTCCAGTAGCTGTAGCGCAAGTCCTCGTGGACGCGCCGGTCGTCCGTGAGCAAATCGAACCGGTCCGGATGCACGGAGAAGCTGTCCCCGTTGACGCCGATCAGCAACAGCTCCGAGGTGTTGTACCACAACACGCTGGCGGGGAAGGCATGGAGAAACGTGCGCACCACCATCTGAAACTCCGGTAGCGTAAAAAACGGCAAGGGCACGAACTGCGCAATGATTCCGCCGGGCCGGAGACGCTCTCTGGCGCGCCTGTAGAACTCCGCCGTGTAAAAGCTTGCTACCCCCGGCCGAAAGATCTGCCCAACTTCGAGCGAGATGATGTCGTAGGTCGCCTCGGTGAGGCTGAGGTAATTGCGGCCGTCGTCGCGCAGCAGGGTCACCCGCGGATCCCGCATCCAGTCGTTGTCGAAGTGAACACGAATCATCTCAAACACCTGCGGCTCGATGTCCACGCAAGCCAGACGAACGATGTCGTACATCAGGAAGCGGCTCGGCGTTTGGCCGGTTCCGGCCCCGACGACCAGCACACTTTTCGGATTCGGATGCAGCAGCATGGGGATGTGGGCAGCGACGGCTTGATGGTTCTTGGCGTCGGAACCCTGCCACCAGCGGTCGAGTTCGAGATGGCGAACGCCCTTGTCGCGCACCACGGCGACGTTGGCACTGAGCCCTTCCCGGTAGTCGAGGAGCTTGCCGCGGTCTGCTAGGAAGTCCGCCGGAATTCTCGTGTTCGCCAATATCGGGATGGACAACCAGACCACCCCTAAGGCTGCCGCACCCGGCACGCGTCGTATCCGGCGTATGCCGTCGCGTTCCAGCAAAAACCAGGCCGCGAGGCCGGTGACGAGACTCAACCCGCTGGTGAGCACGATGCTGTTGGCCAGGCCCAGGTGTGGCAGAGCCAGAAATCCAACCAGTAGCGATCCCGCGATACCGCCAAGTGTATTGGCCGCGAACAGACGACCGACTCCGAAACTCGACTCCAACGGATCGTCCACCATCAGACGCACTGCGAGAGGGAAAGCGGCTCCGGAAAGTATTGCCGGGGGCAGAAGCAGGAGAACGTACACGTATAAGCCGCCCCCCAACGATTGCCACGACTGCGGTGACAGACGCGTCACTGCCGTCACTATGACCGCGAGTAGGATATGAATGGCAGCGAATAATTGCGCCCTCCTCGATATACGGTTGCAGAACCTCGACACAAGCAAACTGCCAATGACGATGCCGCATAGAACAACGGACAACGCGATGGTGTAGGTGTATACGCTGTTTCGAATCAAAAGCGAGAGATAGCGTGTCCACACGACCTCGTTTCCCAAGGCGACTACTCCGGACGCGAACACGAGGATCGCCACGAGGGTCTGGGCATAGTCCAGACGCGGCGGGCGACGGCGCCCGCGTTTGGGGACGATAGCCGCCGGCACCGAGATCAAGCCTGCTACGATGCCGACGCTCACATTTATCGCGGCCCCGAGCTGGACGGCGGCGCCAATTCCGATGGTGGGGATCAGGACGAACCCCGCGGCGGCGCAGCCCGCCGCAGCACCGAGGGTATTGATGCCGTACAAGAATCCTACAGATCGCTCGATCCCAGCCTCCCTGTGAGCAAAATGCCGGACGAACAAGGGCAGACTGGTGCCCATGATGAGCGTCGGCGGTAACAGCAACAGCGTGAGCAGCGCCAGCCGCGTTACGACCATCGGTGCCGCGGCAACCGATAGGGCGGGATAGAGGGAACGTTGGAGGTCGTCCACTAGCTGGAATCCGTACGGGCTCAGCAGCGCGATCATCCCGAGCAGGATTTCGAGGACTGCGAACACGCGCAGAGGTCGACTATGGCGACGAGCAATGCGGCCCGCGACCTCACTGCCCAGGGCGAGTCCGAGGAAGAAGACCGCGAGCACCGTTGTAACCGCATAGACCGTGGATCCGAAGACCAAGGAGGCCTGCCGAATCCAGCAGATTTCGTAGACGAGCGCGGCGAATCCCGATAGAAAAAAGCAGCCGACTAGTATTCCGTTACGTAAAGACTGACGAAGCTTGTCACGTCGCGCCAGATTCGTATTGTCTATTTGGCGCTCTGACATTTGGGTTCATTCTGAATTAAAGTGAAATTGACTGCCGGCGAAATCGAATCTGGACTGAAAGATTCATTTCCATTGTTGCGCATGAACGATTTTGTGCCAAAAACGCAGTCCCATGCAGTATAGGTGTTAGAAAAAAGATATCCCGGTAGCACCCGCCCGTTGTCGCACTGGGGTCGATCGATTTCATTTCCACGACGTTACGAGTGTGGAATCGGGCAGGCCGCGGCATATATCGAAGCACGGATAGTAGAAGCGGCGTCTGAAGATGTTCAAGATGCTCGATGCTTAGATCTTTGAACGATATCGGCAACGATGTACGAGCGTGAAGCTGTCCATGTTGACCAGTTGACGGTATTGCCGGAACAGTGATGTGCAGCGCAACAACGGGTAATGTGTCTTCGATCGAAATCGCATTGATTCGTGCACAATGCAAAGCTCAATGAAAACAGTTCGTTATTAGAGGCGAATTGCCGAAAAACCTAAAGCCGAGCACGTACAGTTTCACTTAGGACGCACCCTCATTCGATTGAACGAGGGGAGGTCGCGTCGGCTGGACGAAAACGAACGACAACGCATGGTCCCGGCCGCAGCTTTTCCAGGGCTGGCTGCCGACGGTGCTTGATTATTCATCGTCGCTATCGCCGATTGGCGGACGGATGACATCGACAATTCGCAATATCAGGAAAACCGTAAAAAATCCGATCAGCGCAATTTCGTAGAAACCGAATCCCAGGGCAAGCCCGATAATTCCCGAAGCCCAAATGCTGGCCCCGGTCGCGGTGCCGACTACTTTGCCCTCACCAAGTTTAATAATCGCCCCTGCGCCCAGGAAGCCGATCCCGGTGAGTACGCCGGCCACGATCTTTCCGAGATCGACGCTCACCACGTTTTCTGCACCGGCGTAATCCGCGTAAACCTCCTGAGCGAGCACGGCGACGAGGCAACTGCTCGTGGCGACAATCATGTAGGCTTTGAAATCGATGGGTTTATTCTTGTATTCGCGGTCTATCCCCAGAACCAGCCCGAACAGCCCGGCAAGCACGACGCGTAGACATACTTCCCAAAAACCTATGATATCCAGAGCCATCCAAGCGGTGAGCCACTCCATAACCGTAACGCAGCCTAAACGCGGGGACGCCTTGCGTACGCCGGATCGGCGCTAAACAGAAAATGAAGGATCATCGCAATCACGGGACGAAGGATTGTTATCAATATCCAGAAAGACCTGCATTCCGAACCGAAGTGGTCGGCGTCGGCACGCCAGGGACGACGACGTCGAGGTTGACCGCTACCAAGCACGAACCGGTCGCCGCGAGATGCATTGTTGTGTCCTTACGGCCGAGTTGAAAAAGGAAAAAAAATCGCCTTCACTACGGAACGTGCGTTGTGCTCACCTTACAAATTCGCGTGTTCGACGCCTATTCGTGCCGCGTCGTAAGCCGAATAACCCGCGTGGGGAGCGTTGTAACAATCGATACGGCGCTCCACCACCCCCTAATCGCATCACAGGCGTCTTAAAAATTCAAGCTCGCACTGGTCCGCGGAGCCATCCGTGCTAGCCTGCGCGAGCGACGGACCGCTGCGGAAGACGATGGCTTTCCGGAAGCCGGCTTAGTATGAGGTACGAGATCTCCAGATCCAGCGATATCAACGGTACGGCTCTCAGCGCGCAGAGTGTGAATGGGGACTTAGGACTGTATTCGTAGACGCGACCTGAATCGCGCCAGGAATCGATAGGCGCGCAATTATAAATTTTAATATCAGCTAATAGGTCGGACCCCTAAAGACAAGATGCGTAGCTCTCAGAACTAATGCTGCTTCACTTGCGCCGCTGATGCACCCAGTAGGCCAGCCCGGCAACGGCAATGAGCAGGGAGGAAGCGAGGATGGCGGCGAGTAGGTGGTGCAGTCAAAGCGCCCGAATGCCCAAGAAGTCAGCAGGCCGGACAGACGAGCTTGGGTAATAATCCAACACCGACGGCGCGGAGCACGGCGCCTCCCACGCGCCAAGCGGAAGCTCGACTCTATTCGACAGTTGGTCGGCGCGCGGAATTCAAAGCTTGCACGACATCCGCAACCGCGGGCACACC
>JBFGKR010000209.1:0-4423 GCA_041576575.1 Arenicellales bacterium
CCTTCGCGATCGATCGCGCGTGCAGAAGCGGCTACTCGGCGTGGCGTGCCTGCTGGAATCCGACCATTCCGAAATGCACGAACTACTCGCTCAGGTGGGCGATATGGAGAGGATTCTGTCGCGCGTTGCGCTGCTCAGTGCACGCCCGAGGGATTTGGTCCGATTACGCATGGCTCTGGAGGCACTGCCATTGGTAATCCGATCGATTCGTCATCATGAAGCGGCAATTATCTCGGACATACGGGGTGTACTCGGTCCCTTCCCCGAAGTGCACGACCTGCTACAACGGGCGATCGAAGAAGATCCAGCACCCATGATTCGTGACGGCGGGGTAATACGCGCCCATTATGATTCAGAATTGGACGAGCTGCGGAAATTGAGTCATGACAGCAGTGAGTTCCTCATAGATCTGGAACTTCGCGAGCGAACATCGACCGGCATCAAAAATCTGCGTGTTCAATTCAACCGCGTGCACGGTTTCTACATCGAAGTCACCAAATCGCAAGTCAGCCTTGTTCCGGCACACTATATACGCCGTCAAACGCTAAAAAACGTGGAACGTTATGTCACCGCCGAGCTAAAACAATTCGAGGATAAAGTTTTGAGCTCCAGGGAGAAGGCCTTGGCGCGGGAAAAATGGCTGTATCAGGATTTGTTGGAGCAGTTAGCGCCACAACTGCCCGACTTATTATTGTGCGCGCGGGGCCTGGCAAAGCTCGACGTGTTGAACAATTTTTCCGAGCGCGCGGTGACGCTTGATCTTGTTGCGCCCACATTGACCGAGGAAACGGAGCTGCGGATCGTGGCTGGCCGGCATCCCATCGTGGAGCAAAACCCCGATCATCCCTTCATCGCCAATGACTGCGCGCTGGACTCCGACAGGAAGATGCTCATCATCACGGGTCCCAACATGGGCGGGAAAAGTACATATATGCGGCAAACCGCGCTGATAACGATCATGGCGTACATCGGGTGTTACGTACCCGCAGAGAGAGCAACCCTTGGTCCCATAGACCAGATCTTTACGCGCATCGGGGCCTCGGACGATCTCGCCGGCGGACGCTCTACATTCATGGTCGAAATGACCGAGATGGCCCGTATTCTTCGCCTCGCCACCGCGCACAGCCTGGTGCTCGTTGACGAAATCGGGCGCGGCACCAGCACCTTCGACGGCCTGGCTCTAGCCTGGGCCTGTGCGATCGACCTTGCCGAAAGAGTCGGCGCGTTTTCGTTATTTTCCACACATTATTTTGAAATTACGCAACTCTCGGAGCGCTACACGTCGGTCGAAAATATCCATCTCGAGGCCAAGGAACACGCTAACCAGATCGTATTTCTCTACTCCGCACAATGGGGGCCGACAAACCAATCCTACGGAATCCACGTAGCTAAGTTAGCTGGAATCCCGGGAACGGTACTCGATCGCGCGCGTCGCAAGCTCGCTGAACTGGAGAACCACTACAGACACGAGACCGCTCCTGCGGGAGAGGGCGTAGGACAACTCGGCATATTTCGCGACCCGGAGCCCACAACGCACCCCCATCCGTTAATCGAACGACTCCGGACCCTGGACATCGATGATCTCTCCCCACGGCAGGCGCTGAATCTGCTCTACGAGTGCACGCGGGAGTCGGAATCAGGATCTCGGCGGCGGAGCAAGTAACAATTGGCTGAAGCTTCCGCTGCGGTCCAGTACCCGCAACGGCGTCACGCTTTGAATTGTTCCCACTGATTCGATAATTGAGAGTTTTTCACCTAATAGCTCAGTTCCGCGTGACACGATGAGAGAGGTCGGAGACTTCAAAACCGCGTTCCCCGCCAACAACAAGCCGGGAACAGTTTCATTTTGAGATACACGCTTGACCAGCACTGGTTTGACCTCCGGTGCGAGCAACTCCATTCCAAACTCCAGCAGGTCGTCGGTCAAACAACGCATCCATCGTACGACCCCCACACGCCACTTACCGTTGGTGTTCTCCTGCACCGACGCCACGTCTCCGACATGCACTTGCAGCGACGAGGGTTTTACGACTTGTAGACACAAACCCGAAGCGCTCTCGTTCTTGGTTCGGCAAGTATGCGATTGGTATACAACGGGAGCTTGCCATGGGTCCGAGGGCACTGGCGCGGTTGCAGACTCCGCTTGCGCCGCCGGCGAAATGGGAGCGGCCAAATCGATGTAACGCTCGGCAACCGGTGGCACGGCAGCGGATGCTTCCACTTCCTCGATCTCCGTGGGGGGAACGGTGTCGAAACGCTTTTCCCCGCTCATGAAATAATGGATGGCGCCAACGCCACAGCAAATCGTTACCACTTCTTGCTTCTCCTTCCGTGAGGATCGGCGCTTGGTCTTGACCCCGCTCAACATCCGTCCCGCTCGGCGAATCAAATCTATGTCACTGGGATCGAGACCGACCTTGCCGCCGGCGCTTCGAAGAGACCCCAGGGCGAGATCGCGTTTTAGATTTCGCAAAATGCTGTGGACCTCGCGCACGACATCGAGGGCATTGAGTAGTCGAAATTGATCGTTGGTGGCGATGTGTTGTGCCTTTTCCAAAGGCACCGGGGCCGCGTCCGAAGCCAGACTGATGACAAATTTACCGGTGGGGTCTCTTTTACCAAGATCGGCGGAAACTTGCGCGCTACTTTGCCAGTGAACGAACAATTGATACAGCTGTGCACATTCTCCATTCATCAATCCATAAGGATGACACGCCCCCACCAAGGCGATCTGCTGGTAGCTGTCGCTGATCGTACACAGACCGTCCGGCGAGCCCGAATCCGGAGCGGCGACGGGGAAATTGAGCAAATGATGTGTCTCCGCATAGAGATAAAGCTGATGGAGCTCGCGCCATACCCCAGTCGGAGTCGGATAATAGCTCTGATACGCATGAAGTAAATCCTGTCCCAAAAAATGCATCGATCTTTGCAACGCCAACACAAGATCCGACTTGTTGGGCTTAGACTTAGCAATCAGGTCATTGGCGACTATCTTGTATCCGTTGGCGACCTCACCCAGCAATTTCCCCACCAGCAGATAGTGCTCTAGATTGCGTCCGGAAAGTGGATAGGCGGCCGAGGTGAAACTTTTTCGAATGACATCCACCGCGGCGATTACCGGTTCTCTATACAGTTCCATGATGCTGATGCGGTTCTCCGTATCCAGCGCGGTGCGATTCTGCCCGAACAACGCCTGCAGCAGCTGTTCCGCGCTGTCCCGCGCGCTCGCTTGGGGTAGGGCGGCGAGCCAATTTTCGACCTTCCGTGGACGAACTTCGGCGGCCAAATGCTTTTTTGCTCGTATCTTCGGAACCGAAACCGCAAGCATTGCGTTCAACCCTTAAAAATAGGCTTTTATTTCATCAGCATAGCAGAACTGAGCGGGCCGTCGACCAAGCCGGTGCAGAAAAATGCCGCAAACCGGCGCCTGCGTTCGTTTACCCACAGAAGACGAGACCGTAAAATACCGCCCCCTTGATGAAGCAACGGTGCGAATTTAGCTTTCCGGAGACGAATATATGACCTACGTGGTCACGGAATCCTGTATCAAGTGTAAATACACCGATTGTGTGGAAGTGTGTCCGGTCGATTGCTTCCACGAGGGCCCCAATTTCCTGGTTATCGATCCCGAAGAATGCATTGATTGCAGCTTGTGCGAACCGGAATGCCCGGTCAATGCGATATACGCGGAAGACGACATCCCCGCGGGGCAGGAGAAATTCCTAGAACTGAACGCAGATCTGGCGAAAGACTGGCCGGTGATAACGGAAAAGAAGCCGGCGCCGCCCGACGCGGCGGAATGGGAAGAGGTGAAGGATAAGCTTCAATATTTGGAGCAATGAAAATAAGGAAAGGCGGCATTCCCGCCGCCTTTGGGCATGTGTGTCTATTCCCTTTCCAGTGGTCACCCGTATCGAAAGTCTTCGCGACACGCTACCCCAGCCTGTACGCTGTCCCAAAAACAGGCTGCGCGTCCAAGCACGGAAACTATAAACCAGCCCTTTTATAAATACAACTCCGTAAATACGTAAACATTTACAACGAGTTATAGAGACGCGTACGATTTCAATTTTCTGAAAACCTAAGCACGCACAATCCCCGCCACGACACCCTTTTACTACGCGATCGGGAGTGCGACCGCTTAGCGCGCACCGCGCGGTGAGGACCTCGGATGCCGTCGACCCTGTCGGGTTTGGCGACGCGCGTGGTCGCAATCCAGCGTGAGGTACAGCATGCGGCGCCGGCACTGGTAGCAGGCGCCACCGAACACACAGCGTTCCGACCACGTACTGGCGGTCCCGTACCGCCTGCCGAAAAAACCGCCCCCCCAGCGCCGCAAACACCCCGCGAATCGAGCGCCCGCGGCGCACCAACGCCGTCCCGCTTCATTGCGGTGGTAGCGCCGGCGCGCGGTGACCGAAAA
>JBFGKR010000210.1:0-4414 GCA_041576575.1 Arenicellales bacterium
ATCATGACCGGCACGCTCAACATGATGGATCTGTCGCAACGTATACCCGGTGTCGCGGATACGCGCACTGTAAAGACAGCGTTTGCTTTCCTCAGCGTGGGGATCGGCTTGAAGGCCGCGGTGTTCCCGCTGCATTTGTGGTTGCCCAATGCCTACGCCTACGCGCCGTCGGCGGTGAGCGCCCTGTTAGCGGGCACCGCCACGAAAGTTGCCGTATATCTGCTGTTTCGTTTTTTCTTCACTATCTTCGGGTTGCAGTTCTCTTTCGATGTCATGCAGCTGGACCGGTTGCTGTTGCTGCTGGCGCTGGTGGGGGTGTTTGCGGCCTCGATCACCGCGATTTTCCAAACCGACGTCAAACGTATGCTCGGCTACTCCAGTGTGGCGCAAATCGGATATATGGTGATCGGCATCAGCCTTGTTTCCGTGCTCGGTGTCACCGCGGGAATCCTGCATTTATTCAACCACGCGCTGATGAAGTCCGCATTGTTCGTGGCGCTGGGCTGCGTCGTCTTCCGCGTCGGATCCGCGCGGCTCGAGAGCATGGCCGGGATCGGGCGCGCCATGCCTTGGACAATGGGGGCGTTCGTGATCGGCGGCCTGAGCTTGATCGGTGTGCCGTTGACGGTGGGGTTCATCAGCAAGTGGTATCTACTGTTGGCCGCTTTGGAACAAGGATGGTGGTGGCTCGCGGCCATGATATTGGTCAGTTCTTTGCTCGCACTGGTTTATATTTGGCGCGTTGTCGAGGTGGCTTACTTCAAGATGCCCGACGACCCTTCTAGGGAGATTACTGAGGCGCCGGCGACCTTGTTGATCCCGACCTGGTTGTTGATCCTCGCCAACCTCTATTTCGGCATCGACACGTCATTGACCGTCGGCGTCGCCGAGCGCGCGGCGGTACTTCTCATAGGGAGTGCTTCGTGAGCGCCGAGTTCGCTACCGCAGTTGCGGTTTTCCTGCCGCTGTGCGGAGCCGTCGGCATCGCGCTGCTCGATAAGTATCCGAATCCGAGGGAGGCTGTGACACTGGCGACCGCCGCCGCGTTGTTTCTGCTGGTATGCAGCATCGCCCCCGCGGTTACCAGCGGTAACCAGCCTGAAGTGCACTTCGTCGAACTGATGCCCCGGCTCTCGCTGGCGCTGCGCGTGGAACCGCTGGGACTGTTGTTTGCCCTCATCGCATCCGGACTGTGGATCGTCACCTCGGTGTACTCCATAGGTTATATGCGCGGCAACAACGAATCGCACCAGACGCGCTTCTACGTCTGCTTTGCCGTCGCGCTGTCGGCCACCATGGGGGTAGCCTTCGCAGCGAATATGTTGACCTTGTTCATTTTCTACGAAGTGCTGACGCTGTCTACCTATCCGCTGGTCGCTCACAAGGAAACGGAAGAGGCAAGGCTCGGTGGTCGGGTTTATCTGGGTCTACTGCTCAGCACGTCGATCGGTTTTCTGTTGCTGGCCATGATCTGGACGTGGTTCAGCGCGGGCACGCTCGACTTTGTCAAAGGCGGGATATTGCGCGACACCTTGGACCCGGAATTATTACCTCTGCTTCTCGCTTTGTATTTATTTGGTATCGGTAAGGCCGCTCTGATGCCGTTTCATCGCTGGCTTCCGGCGGCCATGGTTGCTCCGACTCCGGTTAGCGCTCTATTGCACGCGGTTGCGGTGGTGAAAGCCGGCGTGTTCACGGTAACCAAGGTGACCATCTACATTTTCGGCGTCGAACTGCTGCGAGACACCAACGCCAGTATTTACATGATGTGGATAGCGGCAATCACACTGATCGCCGCATCGCTCGTAGCAATGACAAAGGACAACTTGAAAGCCCGGCTCGCCTACTCAACCGTAAGTCAGCTCGCTTACGTGACCATGGGCGCAATGCTGGTCAACACCACGGCGCTGATCGGCGCCGGCATGCACATAGCTACTCACGCATTTGGGAAAATTACTTTATTCTTCTGCGCCGGCGCCATTTATGTGACAACCCACAAGACCGAAATCAGCGACATGAACGGTCTCGGCCGCGTTATGCCTGTCACTTACGGCGCCATGCTGGTCGGTGCTCTCAGTATTGTGGGAATACCGCCTTTGGGCGGAATTTGGAGCAAATGGTATCTCGCCATCGGCACCTTGGAGGCGGGCCAATGGGCAAAGCTCTCGGTCTTGTTCGTAAGTTCTCTATTGAATATTGCATACCTACTGTCGATTCCAATTCGTGGATTCTTCGGCAAACCAACCGACCAGACCGACTCCTCTACAATTCGCGAAGCGCCCTTGCCGGCCGTCGTTGCGCTCTCCGTCACCGCAGCGGGGTGCTTGGTTCTATTTTTCTTTCCGGGACCCCTATACAGTCTCATGGCCCTGGTGTTCGCGGCACGTTGAGGCCATTACGGGGGAACCGTTTGGATACGATGCACCCAGGATGCAAAAAGACTGTCGCGGACGTCATCGGTCATTTCTTCGGCTACAACCGCAGCGGCGTCACCGCTCGATGCCGCACCGGGGTATCCGATTTTTCTAGCTTCGCGCGGCATTTCGTGGAAACCGCAATTTACGCCGTAGAACCCGCTTCCAGCGGTGCCGCGTCGAGCGATAACTCTGGTAGGCGCGTACCGCCCGAAACATCAGCGTCGAAGTGTCGAGAGGCAGTCGCCCGACTACATCCAGTCCTCCTTCCGTCTTTTGTTGCATCAACAGAAAATCGTTGTAGTCCGAAAAACTACCGAGACGGCGTTTGCCTTTGCAGTCGATGACGAATACTTTTTCGCCATCGTACAGAAAATTTTCAATATGTGGGTCTTCGTGTCGAAAACCTGCTCTGTGCAACGCGCTCAGGGCATCGATAACAAGAGGAAACTGGTCCTGTGTGCAGGGCTTTCCAACGCGGTAGAAATAAAACAGCCAAGAATCGACGACCATGCCCCATCGTCGTTCTTCCACAGCCGCGATCGGCGTCAGTGTCTCCACACCGGCCCGCAGCAGCGCCGACAAACTGCGCAATGTGTGCTTGACTTCGCTTTCCCTGACCAGAGTCAACATGCGTATCCACAGACGCCGATTCTTGTCCCGGGGTTGCTTGGCGACGACCCGGTGGCCGCCGACGCGGATCGTCTTTACGAGACTCCTGTGGTCGTCTTTGACCACGTTTCCCGATTGTCCCGCGAGCGCTAACAATTCAGCCACCGAGCCCATTCCACGAGGCGGATCGTCAACCCAGAATCCGACCCAATCTCCACGCTTTTCCTTTCGCATGGAAGCGTCTAAGGTAAAGTTACCGGTGTATTGAGAACGTCCACCCTATGTGCTCGATCCGATCAAACATCACCGCGACCATACTGCACGTTTTGCTTTTTGTACAAGCACTGGCGTGCGTCGCAACGGCCGATGCGGCGTCTACGTTCGCCCCGAGCAGTCTACGAAAAGACACAACCACCGTAACGGCGGCGGGCGGCGGGAACGGGAGCGCCGACCCGGACTCGGCATTCGCGACCGGCGACAACGGCCTGTTGTGGCGCGTTTCCGGAATCGGTCCCGCACCCAGTTACCTGTTCGGGACCATGCACGTGGATGACCCGCGCGTGGTGCAGCTGCCCGAAATCGTCCAGGACACGTTCGCCGGCAGCGCAAGTCTTACCCTGGAGGCGAAGCTCGACCTTGCGAGTCTGGCGGCCGCCGCATCGAAGATGCTTCTGGGGGACGGGAAGACTTTGCGCGAGTTGCTGCACGGTGAATTGTACGCAGACGTACAACGCTTGCTCGAATCGCGTGGAGTTCCAGCAGCGGCGATGGATAGATTCAAACCCTGGGTCGTGTCGGTGATGCTGGGAATACCACGGTCGCGATCCAGCACGTTCCTGGATCAAATGCTCAACGACCAAGCCCTCAGTCAAGGAAAACCGGTCTACGGAATCGAAACCCTGGACGAGCAGATCGCGTTGTTCGACGATCTCAGCCTCGCGGATCAGATCACCCTGGTGACAGAGACGGTGAGGAAGCACGAGCAGTTGCCCGAGATGATCGAGAAACTCACTCAGGCGTATTTACGAAGAGACCTCACCGCCCTGGCGGATTTGGCGCAAACCCACATGCGTACCGAGACGGAGTTGGCGCAAACCCTACAAAGAAACCTCATCGTTGAGCGAAACCAAAAGATGGTGGACCGGATACGTACACGCTTGACGGAGGGTAACGCTTTCATCGCGGTGGGCGCCCTGCACCTTCCCGGTCCCGACGGCATGCTGCAGCTGCTGAGAAATCGAGGCTTAACGATAGAGGCGATTTATTAGCCCACGTATTGCAACAGGATTCGGGGTACGGCGAAGCAAGCGGGGACTCCGGACGTCACGAACGAGCAAACCCCTCAGCCATCTCGGCGACCACGATTGAGGTCGTTTTCCTTCAACCGG
>JBFGKR010000211.1:0-4387 GCA_041576575.1 Arenicellales bacterium
CGACCACCACCAGGGCGACCGGCAGAGCGTTCACCAGATTGGAGAGCCAGTGGGCCAGCCGCGCTTCGCACGCAGCCCCCCCTTCGCCGACGTGCCGCGCGCTGGTGCGACCGTCCTGCAATCGCTCCATCTGCTCTACCAATTGCGTGTACGCGTCCACCAAGGTGTTCGAGACACGGTTGAAGGTGGCAAACGCATCGGTCAGATCCTGTACTCTGCCTGGCACGGTGTTGCTCACGTTTTCTCCATGCGCCATTACAACTGCCCGTTCGTCGGAACGCCCCCAAGAGCGCTCTACAGATCGCGTTCTTTCGCTGAGTTCGGAAGTGCGGTGAGCGGCACTCATTCGCACCCCCTCGACAAGGCAAAGCAAAAAGGATGCCGTTTTTGAAATTGCTGTAACTACAACGGCTTACGAATTGGCGGCGATATCGCTGTCAAATTCCCGTCGTGAGGGGCAAGCGTCCAGCTTGTATTTTCGTATCTTCTCCACCAGCGTGGTGCGTCGAGTCTTGAGCATTTCCGCGGCCCGGGCGACGACGCCGCCGGCCTCTGCGAGCGCTTGCTCAATGAGGGACCGCTCGATGTCGGCGAGGTGTTGTTTCAAGTCGATCCCGCCCTGCGGAAGCGCCTTCGGCGCAACCCCCGGGTCCAGGCCTGTGGGCGCTTCCATTGCCAGATCATCCGCGTCCACGTTCGGCCGGTATTTTTCCGGCAGGTCCAGAAGATCCACGCGTTGGTTGGGATACATGATCGACAGGCGTTCGATCAGATTCGCCAGTTCCCGCACGTTGCCGGGCCACAGATAACGGCTCAAGGCCTTTACCGCCCGATCGGTCAGGCGGATCCTGCCGTGCTGCTCGCTCTCCAGACGATCGAGAACGCACTCGATGAGCGCCGCCAGATCTTCGATGCGGTCACGCAGGGGAGGGATCTGAATGGGGAAGACGCACAAACGATAGTACAGGTCCTCTCGGAATTCGCTGATTTCGATTTGGGTCTCCAGATCACGATGGGTCGCAGCGATGATGCGGACATCGGATTGTATGGTCTTTTCGCTGCCGACGCGTTCGAAGACGCATTCCTGCAACACACGAAGAAGCTTGACTTGCATGGACGCGGGCATATCTCCGATCTCGTCCAGAAACAAAGTCCCGCCTTGGGCCATCTCGAAACGCCCCCGTCTACTGCTGATGGCACCGGTGAACGCCCCCTTCTCGTGCCCGAACAATTCGCTCTCCAGCAGTTCGGCCGGTATCGCGCCACAGTTAATCGGCACAAACGGCTTCCCGCGCCGGGAAGAGTGATAGTGAATATTTCTAGCGACGACTTCCTTGCCGGTGCCCGACTCCCCCAACAGCATGACGTTGGTATCGGAATTGGCCACCTGGAGGATCGCTTTCTTCACCGCGACCATCCCCGGACTGGAGCCGACCAAACAGCGAAACAATTCCGCCGACCTTTGGGGTTTTACCGTCACCTTGCTCTTCGCCTGCTGTTCAGCGGCGGCGATCAGCCCCTGCATTTCTTTGCATAGGGGCGACTGTCGATGGCACTGGTCAGTGATTCTTCGCAAATGGTCGAGATCGGCGGTGACGACGTTGTCTCCGATGGTAGAGAGCATCTGCTCGATTTTCTTGCGCTGCTCGCTGGTCCCTTCGACAATGAATATACCTTTATCAGTCATGGGGTGTACCCCTCAAAAGCCTTTTCACCAAGGGCGCCAACGCGCAGGGACGGATTAAGCGGCGACCTGAAAAAATGCAACAGAACCCCCTCGTGCGTACGACTGGTGGAATGAGCTCCCCGCGGTTCTTGAGTGTGACTGCCTTGTTACCGGTCGGTATTGCATATAAATGCTGATAGTGATTTAGATAGCAACGGAAAGCACCGCTGTCAAACCGAACCCGGGGCATCAACGGCGGCAGTGTTTCCGCGTCCCACGAGATTGGCAATTAAGCGGATCAATATCTATCGATATTGCCCCGTGTCGTCAAATCTGGTCCGGAAATTGCAGCGATTTATAGGGGTCAAACCAACGTCGTGATTTTGACGCTATGGCGCAATCAGACTTCATGCACACGGCCGGGATGTAAACCTTGAGCGAAACAAACAAGACCGCGGCATCGGCGGGCGACCTGCCGTGGTTTACCATTATCGCAAGCGGGCTCGCACTGACGCTCCTCACGGTTCTCTTTACGCTCGTTGTTCGCGGACGCACCGTTGACACGGCGCTATGGGCGCGCCTGCAGGAACAACAGCTGGCGGTCGCGGCGCTCGACGATCAGCTAAAACAGCTGATCTCGCTTTCCGACGCGCAATCGAAAACGGGGGATGACGATAGCGGGGGGGAAAACACCGGCGAGGCGGCCGCCGCCTTTCAGGCGAATTTGATCGAGCGGCTGCAATTGCTCGCCGAGGAGCGCAAACTTCTCATCGCTGAGTTCACGCGACTGAGCAGTCGCGTCGAGCAACTGAACTACCGCGTAGAACACCTGGGCAATCGAATCGATCGTAATCGACACAGTCGGGCCGCAAACGAATCGGCCTCCGGGAAAAAATCGGGAGCACCGGCGGCGGATCTCTTTCGTCTGCGTCGAACTCTTTCCGGACACAAGGCTGCGGTGGTTGCGGTGGCGTTTTCGCCGCACGGCGATCGTTTGGCGACCTCGAGCGAGGATCGCACGGTCAAACTCTGGGAGCTGCCGGCGGGCAAGCTGTCGTACACGCTGACGGGACACACGGATAGCGTCACGGACATACAGTTTTCGCCCGACGGCGAGTGGATCGCGTCATCGAGTCGGGACCGGACGGTCAAGCTGTGGCATCCCGACTCGGGGGCGCAGGTGCGGACTTTTGTCGGCCACCGTGACGGTGTCACGGGCATCGCGTTCTCCCCCGACGGCCTCACGCTGGCGTCGATGGGTGGGGACAATAAGATCGTTTTTTGGGACCCTTTCGCCGGCACCCGTTTGGCCCAGTTACCGACGAGCGCGCAGCAGTTGCGGACGCTGGCGTATGCACCCGGCGCCGATACGATTGCCGCGGCGGGACGGGATTCGGCAATCCGGTTCTGGGAAGTGAAGAGCGGTCGCGAGCTCTTCGCATTGACCGGTCACAGCAACGCCATAAACAGCGTAGCGTTCTCTGCGGACGGGAAACTGGTCGCGTCGGCGGGGTTAGATCGGGACATTTGGATCTGGTCGTTGAGCGACAGAAAGCGTAAGAAAAAAATGTCGGGCCATTCGGCGCCCGTTCGAGATCTGGCGTTCTCGCCCGACGGCCGCTACCTGGCGTCTTGTTCCGAAGACGGGCAGGCGCTCGTCTGGGAATTGTCTACGGGCCAGATCGTGCAGCGACTGGACGATCGCACGTCGTCGATCACTTCTGTCGCATTTTCATTCGACGGTCAATGGCTGGCCACCGCCGGCGGCGGCAAGGACGTCGGGCTGTGGTCTTCGGACTCGCCGCCGAACGCAAAACCGTTGGCGAAAAGCGGTAAACCGCCGAATGCACGGCGCGACGCGTCCGGGTGAACCCCCACAAGGCCTCGGCGCGGCCCGCGGTGTAGCCCGCATCAGTCCGCATCGGTTGTCGGGATTGCGGTTCGTGACGCGGCAGCTGTGCGGCCGGGCGCAGTTCGCCGGCGTGGGCGAACCGATCGGGAATGGGAGGAACGTGAAACTGGGAAGGCCCGTGCATAACCGCCCGCGGGCATGGCCCTGGCGTTTACCGCAACCGCGGCGTGCTGCGCCGGAAGGCGGGACCGCGGGTGCGCTCCTCGTCGAAGCCGCGTATGCGGAATACCGGTTGGCTCAGGCGGCTCGCGGCGTCGGGATATAGATCTCTTTTCTGCAGGATCGGCAGAAAAACTTTTTCGGACGGCGCATTTCAACCCATAGAAGAAGCGCCGTTGGCGCGAGCACATAAAAATACCAGTAAGGCCCCATTGCCAAAGAGATAATGATCAACACAAAGGCCACCAGTTCCGCCATCAACCAAGGCGTCAACAATTCGTCCCATCGTGGATATATCTTCTCCAGCGCCGAACCACATTGCGGACAAACTTTTTTCACAGCAGGTACCCAGGCTTCTGACAGCGTGCGCCGCTATACGCCCAAAGCAGAATACACCAAGCTTGCCTTGTGTGTCCGTTTGATCTGAAGCAAATGTGCCTGCAACTCGTCGAGTCGAATCCGGCCCAGACGCCTGATCTCAGCATCCATGTCCAAGAGGGTCTGAATGTTACTGGCGATCAAGCCTGCCTCCGCGGAATCTACCGGCTGGTCCATCACCGATCGCAACAGGGGCTGGCGTATCGACTCCAAATGGGATACACGTTCCCAATCGGACGCTCTCGCCGTATCCCGCATCGTTTCCGTGAGCG
>JBFGKR010000212.1:0-4384 GCA_041576575.1 Arenicellales bacterium
CAAAGGCTCCTACTCTGTGACAAAAGTCACACCTAATTGACAAGTATTCCCCCGCATTTTCGAACTTATGTATAAATAATGGCAAAGGTGGCTGCGCATCCACATACCAACTGCATTTCGGTGTTGTAGTCTTAAACGGTAAGTCGTATGTCGGAGGAAGATGCGATGCGGCGCATTGGTCCAAAAGTCGCAGTCGCGGTCGTACTCGTGGTCGCCGCTTGGGGTTACGCAGCGTTGCCCCTGCGCGCCGAGCCGCCGCACACCAAACAGCGTGCTGATGTGTTGATGCCACAGGAAGGGGGTATTTACGACAACAGGTGCATGCACTACGGGGCTTGTACCAACCGGTCACGTAATGTCTCGGCGCCCACGCTGCCTGAATCGTATCCCGATGGGTTACGCTGGAGCGGCGAGCGGACTTCGGTGAAATTTTCGGGTAATCGGCTGAAGCTGCGCGTGCATTTTTAGGTTGTCGGTCAACGGGGGGTTGTCAATTTCTTCTTCGCCGCTTTGACACGGGTTTTTCGCTGAAGCGCCGACCTCCGTCATGGTTTTTTGCCTCCCGCATCAAAGAGGCAGTCCTTTCGTGTGGCTGGCCTCCGCCAGGAAGTCCTTGTGTCCTTTCATGCGCAGGAAATAATACAGACCAGGCAGACTGGTGCTCAGCAGGATTACGAGGAACAAAACCATAACCGTCGCGGCCTGCTCTTCCGCCATTCCATGGAGCCCGAATAATGTGATCGCCGCAGCTTCCCGGACTCCAAGTCCGCCGATGGTGATCGGCAGCGAAGCCGCCACGAACAACAGAGGTACGACGACCATATAGTGCCAGATCTCTAGATCTGCGCCGACGCCGTAACCCAGCAAAGAAAAAAGAAGTATTTCGACTCCTTGCAACAGAAGGCTCAGGAGCACGAGCATCGTCAACACTCGCGGCTGATTCAGGTATTGGTGATTCGCCTCGGCGATCTGCAGGATTGCCTGGACGATTCTGATGTGTCGCCAGCGTTCGAAAAAACGATGCACCGGTCGATAGACCTTCCTGTGTCCTATCAAAACCAGACAAAGTACCGACATTACGAATAAATATGGCAGCAAGGTCTTGAATGTGTCGGTAATGGGATGATCGGTGTCAACGATTCTTACCGCGAGCGCCGCCAAACCAATCAGCGTGACGAGGCCGATTACACGCTCCGTGAAGATAGGCGAAACGGCTATGGCAAGACCGTGTTTCTGTTTGTAGATGTAATACGCACGAAGCAGGTCACCTCCGGTTGCGCTCGGTAACAGATTGTTGAACAAAGCGCCGATCAGATAAATCCTGATCAACTCCTTGGCCCGGTGTCCGAGTCGGTGTAATGCAAGCAACAACGCCCATCGCCACGCCCCGATCACGTACGCCACGATCTGCATACCGATGCAGACGATTATCAACCAAACGCTGATTTCCTCGAGGTGGACCCAGACGTTCGTCCACTCGATACGAAAGACGAGGAAGGCGATCAACAGAAGACTGACTGCAGCCTTTATTATGGTTTGCATGTAAAGACCGATTTTTCGTGTAATGACAGAGAGCGCCAAACCCCCATAGTGCTGCGAGGAACCGGACGATGGCGCCGTGATCGTGCCGCCGACGGCGTGACCGCGTTCAATGGTACGAACTTAGCGTCGGACTGCGCCGACTGCAAGCCTTGGCTGCGCGACAACTTTCCCAGCGGAGACAAATACGCCCCGTCCTTGCCGATTCGCTTCGAAATCGGATAGTGCCCACTACATGGAGAATGCGCCGCAGGTTCGCCCGCATAGACGCAAACACCGGCTGAAAATCTTGTGGCCATACATGGACTCACGCCGGCAACGGCTCGCCGTCGCAGCGGCTCGTTGCGGCGGTCGCCTCCGGACCGTGACGCGGTTTTATCGTCGTACATGTGCGAAGAACCATCGCGACGGAGTTGTATCCTAAGGTTTCCGGCTGATCTCGAGCGCCGCGGACGGGGGCCGACCAACACCACGTGCGCGGGCCACGCACCAAGGACCGTGTGCCGGTCTTTACCCGAAATATCGGGAATTATTTTTCTGCATATTGGTCTATGATTTTGGTAGGGGTGATGCTAGCCGCGTGTCCGAAGAGGACGCGGCTATGCGCATATAAATATCTAGACCTACGGAGTTGCGAGTCGACGCTCATGGTGCCTCACCGCAAGTGTGCCGGGATCGGCTGCAAGATGCGGGAACAAATCCGTGGCAGCGATCTACCGCACGCCGATGTTCAATCGCTGGAGAAATCCATATCTGTCCAAGGTTTCGGGCGCGGGGACACGATCTTTGCGCAGGGCAGCCTGGCGTCCGGCTTGTATTGTCTCCGCAGTGGACACGCCATCCTTTGGCACGCCGACGCTTTTAACTACAAGACCGCGTTTCGAGTCGTAGGACCGGGTGAAATGATGGGGTATCGCAGCCTGTTTGGCGAAGATCCCCATGTGGCGACGGCTCAGGCGCTGACCGCCTGCGACGTGTGTTACTATCCGAAGGATTCGGTGTTGCGGCTGATCGATGAACACCCGGGTTTCGCCCGGCATTTCTTTCGCATCTTGGCCCGCGACCGCGGTCCGAAAGACGCGCTGATTTTGCGCGGACAGCACATACCCATTCGAATCCGCCTCGTCAATCTGTTGCTGCTGATGTTGACGCACGAAATGAGCGATCGGAATGCCGCGTATGTAATTCAGCTTCCGATGTTGCGTCGAGACATCGCCGCTCTGCTCGCTGCGCGGCCGGAATCGGTGGCGCGGGCGATCAAGGAACTCGGCCGTGACGGCATTGCGACGTTTACCGGACGCACCGTCGACATCCCGGACGTCAACGCGCTCCTTCGAGAGTGCAATCGGGAACAATCCTCGGGTCCGAATAACGCCAGCGACTAGGAAAGCAGACTGTGCCTCGATCCACGTCCGGCGGACGATGTATGGCGACGCGAGTTCCACCTTTTGGGCGCGCAAGACGCCCCGGGAATCGTCCCGTATTCAATTGCATTCACGGCGCACGACGCATGCCTGAAGGCCGATAGAAGCCGGAACTTGCAGGACCGGCTGTGAAGTTCCGGCGCATCACGGCGAGTCGGAGAAATTTACCCTTGCTTCGGAGTCGTCCGCAACTCGATCGCGTGTTTTCGACGCTGCCTTTTATTTTTCTGCAGTCTCCCGTTGCCCGACGCGTCGCCGCCACTCGGTATTGCACGCGCATGCGTGCCGATCTGAGATCCGTTTTGCGGAAGGGTTTATTGAGCGTAACGTCGCGATCCGGTATAAGCAATTCCAAGCCCTTCCGTCCCGCACCCGCGTACGGAGCGCTTGCACCACAACGAGTCACATCATGCGCAAATTGAGCAGTGCCGAGATTGCGGTATTTGGCGCGCCCGAAGCGGCGGCCAAGAAGCGTGCCCCGAATTCGTAGCGTCGTCTCATGGCGGGAACAGAGAATTACCCGGCGAAGTTTCTCCGAGATGTAGCGCGAACATCCTTCGAGACGCTCCCGCAGCGCGAACAATCTTTCATACGGGATCAATCGCATCGCTACCGCTTCAGTCAACAGGAACTGCGGCAGATAGTCAACATCGCCGTGGATCTGGCTGCCTGGAATGAGTCCTCCATTATGGATGCCTGGCCGAGCGACGCCCTCCCCCGCCTGGACGTAAACGCCGTAAAGCGCCGAATCCTGAAGCACCTGCGCACGGTTTGGATCGATAAGAAATCCTCCCCTCCGGATTATGCAAAATTCGGCGCGCACACCAAACCGATTTCAGCCAAACCGACGCTGGCGAACCTCAGCAGGGGCAAGTTGGGCCTAGGCCGCTGTCCCGTCGCCTCGATGCGCACGCGCTGTTGCAACCTTATGACTCTCGATGTTGTCGAAAATTGCGGCTTTGGGTGCAGCTACTGCAGCATACAATCTTTCTACCGCGGTGACGCTATCAACTTCGATACTGGATTGTCGAAGAAACTGGCCGCATTGCGGCTCGACCCGAATCGGATCTATCACATCGGCACCGGGCAGTCGTCGGACTCATTGTTGTGGGGGAACACGAACCACGTGCTCGACACTCTTATAAGCTTCGCCGAGAAAAATCCCAATGTGATTCTTGAATTGAAGACTAAATCAAAAAACATTTCATTTTTTTTGAAAAACCCCATACCCCCAAATATCCTCTGCACCTGGTCGCTCAACACTCCCACTATCATTAGTCACGAAGAACATCAAACCGCCTCCCTGGCCGATCGCCTCTCTGCTGCACGCAGGCTGGCGGATCGGGGCATTCTGGTTGGATTTCATTTTCACCCCATCGTTCGCTACGCCGGTTGGCGGAGCGAGTACGGGAAGATGTTCG
>JBFGKR010000213.1:0-4360 GCA_041576575.1 Arenicellales bacterium
ATCGTCGGCAGCCGCGCGGTAATGATGTATTACGATGACATGCGCAGAGCGGGGGCTCAGGTCCGCAAGATTTTGCTCGAGGCAGTCGCCAAAAAATGGAACGTCGATTCAGCCGAGCTGCACACGGAACCCAGTGTCGTAGTCCATAGCGCATCCGGCCGGCGGATCAGCTATGGCGAGGTGGCGAGCTTCGCCGAAGCGCCGGACACGATCCCCGAGGTCAGCGAAACCGAGTACAAAGATAAGAGACGGTTTCGTCTGATTGGCAAACCGATTCCACGCCGCGATATTCCGGAGAAGGTGAACGGCGCCGCAAAGTTTTCCATCGATGTACAGCTGCCGGGAATGGTCTACGCGACTACCGTACACTCGCCGGTGCAACTCGCCGAACCCGAGCAATGGAACGACGCCGTCGTTCGCCACATGAAGGGCGTGATAGACATCGTCAAATTGGAACGCGGCGTCGCCGTCGTCGCCGACACATTCGAACACGTGCTCGCGGCGCGCAACGCCCTCGTGGTGCGCTGGACCGGGAATGCGCTCGCGAAAGACTTCGATTCGCAACGGGAACTGGACGTGCGCTATCCGAAAGTCGTCGAAGACGAGCGCAATGCGACCGTGGGCCGGATCGGGGATGCCATGGACGCTTTTGCGCGCGCGGCCAAGACCCACCAAGCTGAATTCAAAAGCGATTTCGGCTATCACGCACAAATGGAACCGTTGAACGCCGTCGCCCGCTTCAACGCCAACGGCGACCGGGTGGAGATCTGGGAAGGCTCCCAGGCGCCGGATCGGTCCCGCCAGTTGCTTGCCCGGACGCTCGATCTTACGCCCTCCCGGGTGATACACCATCAGCATTACATGGGCGGAGGATTTGGCCGCCGGTCGATCAACGATTACACGATCGAGGCCGCGGTCATCGCACGTGCCGTGAAACGGCCGGTGAAAATGATCTGGACCCGCGAAGAGGACCTCGCCTACGGCATGTTTCGTCCACAGTGTTTTCAGCGTGTCGCGGCGGCGTTGGATGAAAATGGCAAGGTCGTTGGCTGGCGTCATCAATTGGTCGGAGACGGCGGGCGCTTGCTGTATTCGGGAATCAATCTCGACAAGTACTACCGCATTCGCCATCAGCACATTACGTTGCGCGGCGTCTCCCACGGTATACGGTTAAAACACTGGCGTGCGGTCGCACACCCGTTTAACTTGTTTGCGATCGAGGGGCTGGTGGACCAGATGGCGGCGGCCGAAGGCATCGACCCGTTCGCCTTTCGCCGACAACGCATGGCGCTAACGCCCAAGGCGCAAGGGGTGTTCGATGCGGTGGAGGAGCTCTGTGATTGGCACGCCAAGCGTCCGCGTGGACGGGCACTCGGTCTGTCGATCAGCGAACGCTCCGGCTCCCTCGGAGCGGGAGTCGTGGAAATCTCTCTCGAACGCAGAAGCGGCAAGATTCGCGTCCATAAAGTGTGGGTCGCGATCGACGGCGGCACTATCGTGCAACCCGAGATGGCGCGGCGCAACGTGGAAAGCGGCATCGTGTATGGACTTTCAAGCGTGTTGAAGGAACGCGTCACAATTAAAGGGGGAAAAGTTGAGCAATCCAACTTTCACGACTACCAGATTCTGCGGATGTCGGAGGTTCCGGAGGAGATCCACGTCGCCTTCCTCGAGCGAGACACCCCGCCGACAGGCATCGGCGAGATAGGTAATCCTTTTGTCTCTGCGGCGGTCGCGAACGCGTTTCACGCCCTGACGGGGAAGCGGCTCTATCACATGCCGTTCACCACCGATAGAGTGCTTGCCGCGCTCGCGGTCTGACCTCGTGAAATAATTTCCGCGAAGAATATAGCATGTGGTCTTTTGATTTAGACGTTCCCGTTTTCTTGAGTGAGGAGGAATAAGCAATGAACAATTGGATTTTGGCCATCGTCACAACCATCGCCCTGCAACCACTGACTGCACTCGCCGCCGTGACCGGCGAAAAGATCAACTACAACGTACGCGGAAAGGCGTACGAGGGCTATTACGTCTCGCCCGCCACGAACGCACCCCTAGTGCTGCTCATCCACGATTGGGACGGTCTTACCGAGTATGAGGTAAATCGCGCGGACATGCTTGCGGACACCGGCTACGCAGTGTTCGCCGCGGATTTGTTCGGCGCCGGCGTGCGTCCGAACGAGGTGACGGACAAGCGCCAACACACCGGCGAGCTTTACAAGGACCGCGAAAAAATGCGCGCGCTCATGATGGGCGCCCTCGACACCGCCAAGTCCTTGGGCGCCGACACCGGTAACGCCGTAGCCATGGGTTATTGTTTCGGCGGCGCCGCGGTACTGGAGTTGGCCCGTTCAGGGGCCGCCCTGAAAGGATTCGCCACCTTTCATGGCGGACTCAAGACACCCGAAGGGCAGGATTACTCCAATACCAAGGGAGAGATCCTGGTGATGCACGGTAGCGCCGACACCGCCATCACCATGGACCAATTCGCGGCGCTGACCAATGAACTCGAGCAGTCGGGCGTCAAACATCAGATGGTAACCTATGGCGGCGCGCCGCATGCCTTTACCGTATTCGGCGACGACCGCTTCCGGGAAGACGCCGACCGGAAGTCGTGGGCACTATTCAGCGAATTCTTGAAAGCCACACTGCGTTAAGGGTCAATCATCCGCCTGCGGGGGCGGGTCGGGCCTGGCGGCATAGTCCAAGTCGTTCAGGTCCGTGGGGCTTCGTGATCCGAAGAGAACAATGCCGGCTCACGCCGAGGTAGATCGTCGCGAAAAAATCTGCGGTCGGCTGAATACAAATCGTACTCGTCCAAGCCCGTCAGCGGAACAAATCGTATTTGTCTGACTTCCGGCGAGCGTGGTGTCACCGTGCCGGAGCGTAGACCGTCCCGCAGCGCGGCAAACCCCTGGTCGGGTTTGCACAGGAAGTAGAAATCCAGGCGATACGGTCCGGGCTCTTCAGCGACGTAGGGAATTGCGTCGACGCGAAGCAATCGGCCGACGTCGAGTCCAATGCCGATTTCTTCCCAAATTTCGCGCCGCAGCGTGGCTTCGATGACGTCGTCGCGGGACGGATCGCCACCCGGAACGCGAGGGTCTCCCTCTATGGCTTCCAGGGACCCGCCCGGGAGACCCCACGACCCTTTGGGTCGATAACTGTGCTGCACCAAAAGGACCTCCGGCGGGGATCTGTTGTCGTCGATCATGACCGCGACCGCGCCGACCACCCAGTTTCTGGTGAGCAGACCTCTAAGAAACCCCGCAACGCGCGGCGGAAATCGCTTCCAGAGCGACAACGCAGCGCGATGCAGATGCGGGTGCCGTTCGATAAAACGCGCGAGCCAAGCGAACATAGGTGTTGCCCTGCGGAATTACGGCCGCGCCTGCGTACTACCTACCAGGTTCGACCAAGTTAAAGCTTTGAATAGGCTGGATTTTACTTCGAAATTATCCGTTTCTCGCGACCTATATCGTCCATTTCACACTTGCAAACGGATACTTTAACGCACAAGCCGCTCCAGTTACGCCGCGCGTATGACATCCAAGTCCCTCAGCGGCGCCGGCTTGCCTATCCAATACCCTTGCGCGTAGTCGACGCCGATCTCTTGCAGGGCCCGGAATATCGCCTCGCTCTCCACGAACTCGGCTACGGTTTTTTTGCCCATGACTTGCCCTATGTCGTTGATCGATTTAACCATCGCTCGGTCGATGGGATCGTCCGCTATGTCTTTGACGAAAAGGCCGTCGATCTTCACGTAGTCAACGGGCAAGGTTTTCAGGTAGGCGAAGGACGACAATCCGCTGCCAAAGTCGTCCAATGCGAACTTGCAATGAAGTTGTCTGAGGGAATTTATAAAATTAGTTGCGTTGGACAAGTTGGATATTGCGGCGGTTTCGGTGATCTCGAAACATATTTTCTCAGGCGGAACCCGCGTATCGCTGAACATTTGGATAATGAACTCTCTAAAACTGTCGTCGGCAAGAGACTGTCCAGACAGGTTTATTGCGCATAGAGATAAATTATCGTATCGGTCCGGCGACGCCGAAAGCCAATCGAATGCGGTGCTCACGACCCAGCGATCGAGCTTCGAGGACAGGCCGTAGCGTTCCGCGGCACCCAGGAAGGTTCCGGGGAGTACGACACCGGTATCTTCGTCGTCTAATCGCAAGAGTAATTCGTAGTGCTCGCGGGGTTCCGCCGCGGATTTAATGGGTATGATCTTTTGGTAGACCAAACTAAATCGGTTTTCTTCGAGGGCGCGATTGATGCGTACAACCCATTGCATCTCCCCATGTCGTTTTACTAAATCAACGTCGTCCTCGCGGTAAACATGGATCCGATTCCTACCTTC
>JBFGKR010000214.1:0-4356 GCA_041576575.1 Arenicellales bacterium
AACCGCACCGACGTCGTGACCTACGAAGTCAGCCCTTATTGGCGCGAGCGATTCGGCGGCTACGCCGACACGGAACTGCGCTACCGGTTCAGCGCTGTGGACACCGACACGCGGCAGCTGTCGGACGCTGATCGGCACGAGGTCACCTTCAGTGCGGTGAGCGGCCGGCGGTCGCCGATTCTGACGTGGGGCTTGGACTATCGCTTCGAGAAACAGGATCGTCGAGACGCGACGGACTTCGAGGAGGAAAACTTAGAGGGCGAGCTGCGTTATCGACTCAACCGCCGATGGAGCCTGCTTGCCGTGGCGGGCTACACCGACAGCGATTTTACCAGCAGGCGCGACATCGAGGACGGGTCGTATTGGAGCGTGGGTGCCGCCTGGCGCCCCAACCGCTATTTCGCGATCGAAGCCGGTTCGGGCGAGAACAACGAATTCGTCACCGTCGATCTCGACCCCTCGTCCCGGACCTCGCTGGACCTGTCGTATCGCGACCGGTCCGTGGGATCCAACCCGGGAGAGACCTGGGACGGCGTGTTTGTCTATCGCATCCGCCGCGCGCGCGGGGGTGCGCGCTATTTCGAGGAGACCACGACCACCCAGGAGCTGCTGCTCCGGCAGCCGGTGTTCGAGGTCACGGATCCTTTCGGCGATCCGGTCGATCCGACCGGTCAACCGCTCCCGTCTGCGACCGATCTGCCGACGCTGACCGACGAGGTCTTCGTGCGGAAAAGGTTCGAGCTCTTCGGCGGTGTGCGCACCGGCAGGAAGAGCGATCTGGGATTGTCGGTTTACAATGAGCAGCGCGAGTTCGAACAAACGGCCGACCAGGAAGACGTGGTGGGGGGGCGCATCGACTGGACCTGGAGATGGCGGCGCCGGACCATATTCAACAGCAGCCTGGAGGTGTTTCGTACGGACTTTGGCGAGGACAGCGTTGAGGACGAGGCGGACGAAGGTCTCCTGGAGTTGATTCTGTCTCAGCAGTTCGGCCGCGACATCGACGGATCGCTGGGATACAGTTTTCGCAAACGTGACTCGTCTTTGGATGCCAACAGTTTCGAGGAAAACAGGCTGGAGGCGCGAGTGACGAAGACCTTTTAGCTACGATTTCCGATCTTACCGGTGCACGGGCTAGAGCAAGATACGTGCCAATAAAAACCAGGTTTTGACCACTATATATTGATATACTGAATCGGCTTAGGGGATTCGCCATCGGGGGGTAAACAGGAGTTGCCGGGGGATGAGTAAATATTTGGGGGTGTTACGACCGATCGATGGGGGCGTCGGTCGTGATTACTGAATCGGGAGCCGCGGGCGACCTGTGGAGCAGGTCGGCCGCTTAGTAAGGGGGTAAAGGACGATGAGCAGTAACGAGGCGTATCGGGCGATGAACGGTGGAATCGGCCGATTGAGGGGCGTCGCTTACGATCCGAGTGGATCTCTGGCCGCGGACGGCAAAACGATCCGAAATGCCATGACGGTGGACGTGGAGGATTATTTTCAGGTCTCCGCGTTTGAATCGTTCATCCGCCGCGCCGAATGGGATCGCCTTCCGTCGCGCGTGCAGCGGAACACCGAGCGCATCCTGGAGCTGTTCGAAGAGCACGGCGTGCGCGGCACGTTTTTCGCGCTGGGCTGGATCGCGGAAAGACATCCTTCTCTCATTAAAAAGCTGGTTGCATGCGGCCACGAGTTGGCGAGCCACGGTTACGCCCACACGCGCATCTACCAACAGCCGCTAGCCGAATTCAGAGAAGACGTCGCCCGCACCAAAAAGCTGCTCGAGGACTTAGGCGGCTGCGAAGTCAAGGGCTATCGCGCCGCGAGTTTCTCGATTCGCAAGGACACCTTGTGGGCCGCCGACATACTGCAGGAGGTGGGCTACGTCTACAGTTCCAGCGTGTACCCGGTGCACCACGATCTGTACGGAATGCCGGACGCCTCGCGCTTCCCCTATCACCACAACGGCGGAAACGGCTTGCTGGAGATCCCGATTACCACCGTCAAGACAATGGGGCAAAATCTTCCCATGGGGGGCGGCGGGTATTTCCGCATCTATCCCTACGGATTCTTCCGGCGTGCGCTCCGACGCGTCAATCACACAGAGGGCCAATCGGGCATCTTTTATTTCCACCCCTGGGAAATTGATCCGGATCAACCGCGCCAGCGCAACGCCGGGCTAAAGTCCCGGTTCCGCCACTACGTGAACCTGCACAAGACCGAGCCGAGGCTGAGGCAACTGCTGGTGGATTTCCAGTGGGGGCGGATTGACGAGGTGTTCCTGAAATGAATATCGACATCTTTCTGGATCGGAATATCTTGGAGACCACCTCGCGGTCGATGTCGAAACCACTTCAGGTCAAGACCCTCGAATCGTCGGACTACGCGCGCTGGGACGCCTTTGTGGGCCAGTGTCTGGAGGCCACCTTCTTCCACCACGCCGGCTGGAAAGAAGTCATCGAACAAGCCTTCGGGCACCGCACGTATTACCTTTACGCCGAGGCCAGCGGCCGCATCGTGGGAATCCTGCCCCTAGTGCACGTGAACAGCCTGTTCTTTGGAAACGCACTGACGTCCACGCCCTTTTGCGTCTACGGCGGCGTCGCCGCATACACCGACGACGCCCGGCGGATGCTGGACGAAGCGGCGAGGAATCTGGCGCAGCGTCTGCGTGTGGATTATTTGGAGCTGCGCAATCTCACGCCCCACGATCCGCCATGGCCTTCCTCGGATCTCTACGTGACCTTTCGTAAGGAGGTGCACCCGGATCCCGAAGCCAACATGCGGGACATTCCGCGCAAGCAGCGGGCGATGGTGCGCAAAGGCATGCAGGCCGGTTTATCCAGTGTCGTCGACCCGGACATCGACCGTTTTTTCGAGGTGTACGCGGAAAGTGTGCGCAATCTGGGGACGCCCGTCTTTCCCCGTAAGTATTTCGCGCTGCTGAAGCAACAGTTCGGCGAACACTGTGAGCTGCTGACCATCACCCGGGAGGACCGCGCGGTGGCCGGCGTCCTGAGCTTCTACTTTCGCGATCAGGTGCTTCCGTACTACGGCGGCAGCACCCGAGAGGGGCACGCCTTGCGCGGCGCCAACGACTTCATGTACTGGGAACTCATGCGCCGGGCCTGCGAGCGCGGCTACCGCGTGTTCGACTACGGTCGCAGCAAGCGTGGAACCGGCTGCTACGACTTCAAGAAAAATTGGGGCTTCGAGCCGGATCCTCTGCACTACGAGTACCATCTGGTGAAAGCAAAGGAAGTACCGAACAACAAGAATCCGCTCAATCCCAGGTATCGTATGCTCGTCGGTACCTGGCGATATCTGCCCCTACCCGTATCGCGTGTTCTAGGACCGTTTATATCGAAAGATCTGGGCTAGGGCGTGGAGAATCTGCTCTTTCTCGTGCACCGCCTGCCCTATCCGCCCAACAAGGGCGACAAGATTCGTTCCTTCAATCTCCTCAAGTATCTGTCTTCGCGATACCGCGTGTACCTGGGCACGTTCATCGACGACCCCCACGATTTGCGGTACGTCGCTCAGTTGGAACAATGGTGCCAAGAGGTCCACGTAGAACGCATACACCCGAGGTGGCGCAAGCTCGCGAGTGTGCGAGGACTGTTTCAGCGTCAAGCTTTGAGCCTGCCGTACTACCGCAACCGGCGACTGGCGTCGTGGGTGCGGGAAAAGCTAGCGACCGACGCTGTCAAACGTGTAGTGATTTATTCCTCGACCATGGCGCAGTACGTGTCGGAAGATCGATATAAAGATCTACAAAGGATTGCGGATTTTGTCGACGTAGACTCCGAGAAGTGGCGCCAGTACAGCGACAAGAAGGTGCCACCGTTGAAGTGGATGTATCGCCGCGAAGGCAAGGAACTGCTGAGATTCGAAAGGGAGGCGGCTTCGCGCTTCGACGCCGTATTTTTCGTGAGCGAGGCGGAGGCGGACCTGTTTCGTCGATTGGCGCCCGAAGTCGCAGGCAAGGTCGATTATTACAACAACGGCGTGGACACCAGGTTTTTCTCGCCGGTGGACGATTACGCCAATCCCTACGCTCACGACGTACTCCCCATCGTCTTCACTGGGGCGATGGATTACTGGGCCAACGCCGACGCCGTGCGCTGGTTTGCGCGCGCGGTGTTTCCGCACATCCGTTCGGCATCACCGCGCGCGAAATTCTTTATCGTCGGCGCGCGCCCCACGGAGCACGTGCTGCAACTTCGAAAAGAGGACGGCGTCGAAGTCGTGGGCGCGGTGCGCGACATCCGGCCCTACCTGGGCCACGCCCGCTTCGCGGTCGCGCCGTTGCGCGTAGCGCGCGGCGTCCAAAACAAGGTCCTGGAAGCGATG
>JBFGKR010000215.1:0-4344 GCA_041576575.1 Arenicellales bacterium
GTGGATCCGGCACCGGGCCCCGGTAAAGCCCGATACACGAAGACCAGCACCGCGGTCCCGACAAGAACACGTCGCGCGTCTGGATCGAGAGAATTGGTCAAGCGGTTGACGAGAAACAATACGATCACCATCGATCCGACGAATATGATCTCTTGGTTGTAGGGGACCGCACTGATCCCGACGGAGACGGTAAAGACGACAAACGCCAGACTGCCGCCGAGGATCCACCAATTTGGCGCCGGCTTTTTTTCTTGTACGTCGAGCATCTTATGGATCTGGTTTTTGGCGAATCCCCGGGAACGCAGGCGGCGTGCATCGCGGATCTTGAGTCCTTCGCCGAGAACCACGCCCAGCACCGAAACCACCGGTATCCAAAGAGCCAGAACGTAGATCCGTGTATAGATCTCGCGCTTGTCTGCTTCGGGAAGATCGGCCGCCCCCTCGAACATTGCAATATTCACCAGCGCCACGAGGACGCTGCCTCCGATTATCGCGACGCGCCCCAAGGTCTGCATGGTGGTGTGCATGAGGCGACGAACGTCCGCATCGATAGGCCGCCCATTGCGATCGAACCGGGGTACCGCCTCCACGGTCATGGCATCGGCCACGACGTCCTGAATCACGTAACCGACCGGAGCCAGCAGAGCGCTGATAACGTACCACACCTCCAGCGACACAATACCGCGCATGAATTCCGTATGCGCGAGCAAGCCAATCATGATTCCAAGACTTACGGCAATAAGAGCGGCGCCAAGAAACACCAGAGCAGATTTCCAGCGCCACAGCAAATCCACCAGATGCCCCAGTGGCATCTTCAGCGCCCATGGAATACCCGCCCAAAACCCCAGAGCGGCCAGAAATGCGGCAGACAAGCCTAAGTAGTCTTTTACGAAAAAGGTTCCGACGATGCCGGTCAAACCGGAGATCCCGGCCGCGACATAGACCATGAGAGGAGGCAGATAGGAGAGCCGCATCTCCCGTCCGAGTTCCAGGATATTACGGTCCACCCAATGATAGATACCGCTGATCAACCCTTCCTGCTTCACGATAATCTCAACGCCGAGCGGGGTTTGCGGACGAATTCATACCTTTCCGTCGGCGGAAGCCGCCACGGTCGAAAAATCCGGTGCAACGCGAGCGTTCGTCCGTTGCAACCCGGCCCGACCTACCGGATCTGGAAAGCGGCAGGCAGTTCGGGGAGAAACCGCCGCTTCCGCCGTGCGGGCGCGGCCGGTGCCGTGTTTGCATGCCCTCGAGGAAACCGTTTTTGCACAAAGCGCGCGCCGCCCTCAACGAACAGAGGGCCGCGATCCGCCCACCTATTCGGGAGTGTATTTCGATTTGGCGGTTATAATAATGTGTTTTTAGGACCACGATAGGGCGGATTTCGGTATGTCACTGAAGAACACAAACCAACACCGGCTGTCGCCAGGCAAGGCCGAAACACATTATTTTTATTTAAAAACAATAGGTTATATGATAGCCGCAGTCTTCGCAGTGTTGCCGTTCGGAGTCGCCGCCGAGACCGGGCTGCGCATTGAGCTGAACAAACTGGAGCAGGTCGACGGCGCCTGCCGAGCTTATTTGCTGTTCGAAAATAGGACCGAAAACGCGTATCGGTCGCTAAAACTGGATCTCGTAATGTTTGGGCAGGATGGCGTGATAACGAAACGGCTCGCAGTGGAAGGTGGACCTCTGTCGATAGGTAAAACCAGCGTAAAACTGTTTGAGATCACCGGCTTGAGCTGCGAAAGCATCGCTCGAGTCTTACTCAACGACGTCATAGACTGCCAGGATCTCGGCGGCGATATTGAAGGTTGCGTCGACGCGATAGCGACAAGTTCGAAAAACCAAGTGGAATTTTTCAAATGACAACGCTGGTGATAGAAAACTGATGCGGTTTTCCCGTTGGCGTTGAGAGTGATCGATTATGGAGGATCTGGTAACGAGAGTAGCAGAGGCATTACGACTGGGAGGTCCAGTCCTCGTAATCCTATTTATTTTGTCAACGATAGCCCTGGCCATCATCATCATCAAGCTGTTGCAATTCGCAATCCTTCGCGTCAGAGATCAAAAGTTTGTAACCCTTGTCTTGAATCATTACCAATCGGGGCGAATACAAGACGCGTTACTGGTTTTGGGGAAGCGCCGAAGCCCGGTGGCAAGGGTGTTAGAAGTAGCGATACGGGGGCAACAACGCCGAGACCTGAGTGAGCACGTCATCCGCGAAGAAGTCGACCGTGTGGCAACGGAGCATCTTGAACAACTCCGGTCGTACCTGAGAGGACTGGAGGTGATCGCCACGTTGAGCCCATTGCTGGGTCTGTTAGGTACCGTACTCGGCATGATCGAAGCCTTTCAACAGCTCGAACAAGCAGGGAACCGAATCAATCCCTCGATACTTTCCGGCGGCATATGGGAGGCCCTGTTAACCACCGCTGCCGGACTTGCGATTGCGATCCCGGTACTGGCCGTACTCAATTGGCTCGAGCGTGTCTTACAAAGGACCGCACATACCATGGAGAGCGCGGCGACACAAGTATTTACCGCGGCGATACAGCGACAGCCTTGGACACATGGAATCCCCAACCTACACGCAACTACTCGCCAGGGCATCGAATAGCGCCATCCGACGGAGACGGCCCTTAGTCAGTCTGACCCCGTTGGTCGATGTGGTTTTCATATTGCTCATTTTTTTCATGCTAGCTTCGAGTTTCTCGGAGCAGCGCGCGGTAGCATTGACGACCCCTGGAACCGCCGCAACCGCGGGCGAGTCAAAGGCTGTGCTGGTCCGATTGAAACGCAACGGCGCTATTGATCTCAACGGAGAACCGATCACCCTTAACCAACTGCAGGCTCGGGCGGCGGACTTCATCCAAACTGTCGGCGAACGCCGATTCTTGGTACAGCCAGACGAGGGTGTGGAGTTGCAAGGGGTGGTCGCCGTACTGGATGCGCTGCACGCAACCGGTATTCAAAACATCTCGCTGATCCGAAAATAATTCCGCCGAATGAAACTACGAAGCACAAGCGAACGGGATTACAAGGAACCGGCGATAGTACCGCTCGTGAATATCGTATTCTTGCTGCTTATTTTTTTCATGATATTGGGTCGTATCACCGCACCGGAAGCTCTAGATGTGACGCCTCCATTCTCCACGGGCGGCGGCCAAATAGACAACCAACGCGACATCGTCGTCCTGATTTCCGCGGACGGTCGCCTCGCGCTGGAGGACGCGGAGATGGAGCAGGATCTATTGTTGAGCGCGGTGTCTAAATCGTTAGAAGAAGACCCGTCCGCAAGAGTCAGAATCAAGGCCGACTCCAGTCTGGACGCGGTAACTCTGATTCGATTAATGGAATTACTCAAGGAAACAGGAGTCAAGGCTTTGTTATTGTTAGTCGAGCGTCCGCAGAACGAATGAAGATCCGCGCTTATCATTGGATTACCGCTTTGTCTGTAGCCGCTGCCGCACATATCGCTGCGTTGTTGTGGTTGAGTCAGCCGACGGCCCGCATTGATCCTCCCAGGGTAACGACGGGCATCGTCATCGCCTTGGAAGACAAAGCCACGCTCCTAAGCGACACCGCTTCGCCGTCTACCCCTTCTCCGGAGCGGGCAAAAGATCCCGAGGTCCCAGATACCGTCTCGGAGCATACTCCGACGGGTGTTGCAACCCAGCCGGCGCCGACCGCGGCGGACGAACCACGGCTGAAGCAAATCAAGACCGATCCTCCGCAACCGGCAACGCGCTTGTCCCCACAACGAGCCAACGAACCGGCGATTGAAGCGATGGCGAATGTCACGGCGCCTAGGCAAGAAAATGAGATTCCCCCTGGAGTGCCAACTGCTATGCCCCACCCCTCTTTAGTCGCGAATGAATCCCGAATCGTGACGATATCGGGCGATGATCCATCGCCGCAAGAAGACAAAGTTGATCCGTCCGTTACCGGCGCGGCGTTACCTCCTACGGCCGTGAGCGAACCGGAGATAAAGACCCTGTCCGGCGTGGGCACCTCCCAGGTCGCATCCTCCGTCGGCACCGCAACGACCGCAACATCTAGTCAGCTGAAGCAGTCCATCCAAGGAACGGTCCCAGCGGATGAGGTTGGTGCAGACACGGCCAAACCGGCGAGCGTCGTTGCGACCATGCAGTTGGAGGCGATTCACGCCGGCGAAGCGATGAATCGCGATTTACCGCCCATTGAGGCGTCGACTCCGTCGCAGGATTCACTGCACAACATAGACAATGCGATCGAGCACGCCTCCGTCAAGGATGCTGAAACGTTACCGCCAGGGACCCCCGCAGAATTCGCGCCCCTGGCACCTTCAGAGAACGTAAC
>JBFGKR010000216.1:0-4343 GCA_041576575.1 Arenicellales bacterium
GGCGTCGGGATTCACCCAGGAAATCACGAACACCGTGTGCCCTTGGTCCACCAGCCACTTGATGAGAGAGTTCTTCGGCTGCAGGTCCATGATGTAAAACTTGTTGATCCAGGGCGGAATCACCAGCAGCGGGTGTCGGTGCGCCTCCTTCGTGCTCGGGGTGTACTGCAGCAACTGCATCATGGGATTCTGGAACACCACCTTGCCCGGCGTCGTGGCCACGTTCTTGCCGAGCTCGAAGGCCTCGGCGTCGGTCATGCGGATCTGCAGCTTGCCCTTGCCCAGCTCCAGGTCGTGGAGGATGTTGTTCAACCCCTTCACCAGGTTCTCGCCGCGGCTCTCCACCGTCTCCCTGATGACCTTGGGGTTGGTGTGCACGAAGTTCGTCGGCGCCATGGCGTCCACGTACTGCTTGGTGAAGAACTCCACCTTGCGCAGCGTCTGCTCGTCCAACCCCTCGGCCTGGGCCACCGTCTCCTGGATCCAGTTCGCCGCCAGCAAATACGACTGCTTGATGTAGTCGAAGACGAAGTGCTCCTCCCAGTCCTCGTCCCGAAAGCGCTTGTCGTCCTTGGCCGGAGTCGCCACCGGCTCCGCTTCCAGACCCAGCATGCGCCGGGTGGTGTAGTACCACAGATCCAGATAGTCCTGCCACAGCGCCATCTTCGACTCCACCAGCGCCAGGGGATTGGTCGCCAGCTGCGTCAGCATCTCGAAAAACGCACCGCTCAGCTGCAGCGGGTCCGACGCCGGCACCCCCTCGTTCATGGTGTGCTCGAAAAATCCGTGCACGATGTTCGGGCTGCGTTCGGCGACGTTCTTCACCGTCTCCAGCCACAGATTCTCAGATTCTCGGTCTTTGCTGTCGTCGCTGCTCATGGTTACCCCGACGAGATTATTCAAACATTACTTTGGCGAATCGTTCTTAACAATCTTTTGGTCGACAATCCGGGCGACTGAAACTGTCACCGATGTAACGGTCATTTTTTTCTCGAGCCGCCGCACGCCAGTGCGGGCCGAAGACGTCCAGCACCGCGCGAGCGGCGATTTCATTGGCGAAACCACTGGGATGGCCGTCAAATTGATTGACTGTCAAACTGCGAATGCCGTCGGCATGGGGGCGGTATGCCTCCCGAAGATCCACGCACGTCACGCCCAGTGCTGTGCAGTGCCCCAACACCCGCTCGTGCAGAAACGAAAACGGATATTCAGGACCGCTCAATTCCGGCACAAACTGTGGAAACAGCACGATACCAATCGGAATATTATTCTTGCGCGCAGCGGCGACGAGATTCCGAAAGTCCCGTATCGCCACCTTAGAATCTGTACTGTCGGCATCACCGAATCGACGCGTCATATAGCTGGCGTACGATTCGGTGAGTCCGATAGTATACTGGAATCGATGCCAGCCAGAGTTCATTAAGTAATACAGCACCGAATGCCTGTGGTAATAATAATGGTATTTGTTCAGCGACCAGGGAATCAAATTTAACGGTCTGGGGCGATGTATTCCGCTGGCGGAGGGGTGGGATTCGAAGTCGTTCGGCGTCCACTGGACAAGGTAAAAATCCGGATTCAAATCCAACGTAATGCCTAACTTTCTCACGTGATGATTGAGGCCGGTGCCGTTATAGCCGAAGTTCAGGACTTCGACGTCGAAACCTTCTCTTTGGAGCCGATGTTCGAGCCGGTTCGTAAGTCGGGTCTCAACAGGAATGCCTTGACCGAACGTGTATGAGTCACCAATGACGACAATACGGTATGTCGACGGCGCGGGAGTGCGGGATGGCTCACGCTCACGCGCACGGAACGAATTCAGCTTTACCAGATCGCGGCCTAATTCGCGCAGATACCAATGGCGGGCGAACCAGCTCGTGTTGTCTCCCGTCGTCGTAATGTCTCTGTAGAAGTAACGTGCCGCCTGTTCCGCGATCGGAAGAAGTAAGGCAATAGCGCCCAAGGCGAAGAACAACATGAAAACGCTGAATACAAATTTCTTAGTCATGAGGAACTGTGCATTGGGTCTTCAGCAGAAATAGTATCCTCGCCGGCTCGCACCGGAGACCGGTATCACGGCTCGGCGGCATATTAACCCGAGACGGCGAAATGACCGCGCAGCTGGTGTTTGCATCTTGAGCAACTTTGATAAGGGCCGACGTGGCCGTTTCCGCACGGGTACGCCGGTCGATATCGCCGCGCCCACCCCGCGCCGGCGGCGGTACATAAAGCACCGCGTCCCCGTTTGCATACACCGCCATCAGATAGTAGGATGCGCGGCCCGCCCCTCGCGGCACCCCCTCATCACGACGGGCCTCCAAAGCGCGGGGGGCCGGTGGCGGAGGCGGGTCGCACTCCAGGCGCCGTTTAGCGCGCGGGAGGGCCCATCGACGTCGTATGCGACGAATCGCGAATCGCGAAATTGACAAACGTCAATTTCGCCCGGAATGATCTTGAGCATTTTAGTCTCGTAATATGATGAAATAGGCGCAAGGGTCACGGAAGCAAAAAAATCCGATACCGCAGTCGCCGCGCCCAGGTCCCTGACATGCAAATGCAAGAACGTCGCCTTACCCCCCCGAGCGATATTGAACCCGCTCCGTGCGAGCTGTCCCCGGTCAACGATCCCAAGCTCGGCGCCGATGCACGCGTTCCACACCGACCGGAGCCCGTTGACAAGAAAACTCGTGCGGTCGAAGCAAAGGAGCGCGGCGTAATCACCGAAGACAGAAAATCTTTTTGGCGAATTCTGGATACGATTATGGGTTGGATACTTATAACTGCGTTGTTTATTTGGAAGTACGTGCTGCGCAACCCTTTTTCAGGCAAATTAAAGCAGCGTTCGGTGCGCAAGTCGACAACCGGTATGCCTTCGCGCTCGACTGACGCCTGAACTTGCCGGGGCCTGCGAAGCGGTTCGCTGGTAGCGTTTGCGGAATCCCGACGCCTTCGAAAAATCCGTTAATCCACGCCGCGGACCGGCAGCACGAAGGCATCGCTCAAGGCGTACAGTCCGTTCCCTGCGCTACGATTCGGGAAACCTGGCTTCAAGGCTCACGCCGTTATTGCTCGGACCACGGCGAACACTTCGGTATCTGTTTCCCCAGCAGCTCCACGCACTGCGACACCTGCCCGGTCTCGGTATTGATCCGCCAGACCGAATCTCGTTCTCCTGTTGTAGCCAGCATGAATGAGGGGCTGTGTATGGAAGTTTGCGCTAACGGACTTTCACGGAAAATACCGACTGCGGCCGCGATCAGAATGGAACCCAGGACTATGGCGTGTGTCGTATTCATGGTGTTTCTTCTCCGAGGATTAAAAGCCGCGATTCCGCGTGGCCGCGACCCTGTCGTCTAGAAAATTGCCAACCGTGCGCACGTTGTAGAACGATCTGAAGCAGAAGCCGTTGCCGCATAGGTGCCTGGTGTCGAACTGTCCGGACACGTGCGCTAAGGTTTGAAGGACTTGACTTGTTCCGGCTTGGTGTCCGTCGATGCCGTCCGCTTGCCCGCGCTCTTGGTGTTCTGTATTTCTTCCCACCACGACTCCACCGAATCCCAAGTACCTTTGTAAGGCTCTTCCACGGAGCCGTCCGGCCTGAGTATGAAGGCGTCCTCTGCGTTGCAGACGGTGCCGAACACCGGTACCGGAAAACCGTCGCTCTCGAATTCAGGACCGCCACGCGCCTGCGCAGTCGGCTTTGTTTCGATGCGCCATGCAATAATCGGATGTTTGAAGTAAGACTCGAATTCGGTGTACGGTTCCAGAAAATACCAGCCGGTCTGCGCCGGAATGATGTGAAATACGGTTTTCTCGGACATGAGTGTCGGCTCCGATGAATAGCCTGCATCTTGCAGTAGTAGCACTAAAACAGCACAACGCCTAGTCCGCGATCCGAGGTCCTCGGTAAAGCCGACATTGTGCGTCGCAACCCTGCACGGGGGAATTGCACCAGGGATCCCGTATTCAGCACAATACCCATCGAACATAGCGCACTCCACGGCGATGTGCGACTGAACTGGGGAGGCCCTGACGACCGCCGCCGTGCGTCCGGCCCGGACACTGTGACCGGACCACGGGGTTGGCGCGGGCGCCGACGCGTGCGTTGGTCGAGGGGTCGTTGGTGTCTTGGTGTCGCACGCGTCGCCAACGGCGTCCGTGCGTGATCCGCGGTACATCCGGGAGGCGTTCTCACACGGCGAGGCCGCGTCGTACGTCTGTATAGATGAATGAGGAGGTAATGAGCGACACGGGAAAACCCGCAGACAGCGTGCTGCAAGCGATCCGCGGCGTGGTGGGCGCGGGCGCCTGCATCACCGATGCAAGCGCGATCGAACCGTACGTCA
>JBFGKR010000217.1:0-4341 GCA_041576575.1 Arenicellales bacterium
AAGTCGCGGATCAGGTTCAGTACTTGTTCCTGGCGGGAGGTGAGTGCGCGCATGCAGGTGCTGTATAAATTACCAGTAATCGACGCTATTATAAGCGCGACGGCGCGGTTCGCAAAGGGCGGAATCCGCGACGGCGCGGCGGAGGGGCGTCAGCGGTGCAAACCGGGGCCGTTGTCGTACGAAGGCGTCAGTGGGTCGGCCGCGCAGGCACGGCCGATGCGGCGTGGTATTTTCCGTGGTCGCGCTGCGAGCGCCGCGAAGTCAACGCAGTTCGAGTCGGAAGCGCTGTTTGCCGTAACCGTGCACGTTGTCGTGGGCCTCGATGTCTACGTGCTTCAATCCTTGAGGAATTCGGATCCGAGTCAGGCCCCGTGTGAAGGGTTGTTCGTTCACGTGAGGATGGAGAAGCACGCGGCGGCCGATCTCCTCGCCCTCGGGGGTCAACACACGCCAATGGTCGGCGTAGTGGTCCCAGCCGCTGTCTGCGTGACTCAGCGTTGCGTTTATCGTGCAAGCATCCTGGGAACAGACGGCTGTGGCGTCCAACACCGAAACTTCTCCCGCCCACAATGTCAGCGGCAACAGCCATGAGCAAGCGAGCGCGGGGATGCGCTTTAGCAACGATTTCGTCTCCAGCGAGTGCCGTTCAGCGACTGCGGTAAACGATGCGGCCCTTGGTAAGATCATACGGTGTAAGCTGCACCGTAACCTTGTCGCCGCGCAGGATGCGAATATAGTGCTTTCGCATTTTCCCCGATATGTGCGCGGTAACGACATGTCCGTTTTCCAGCTCCACACGAAATTGCGTGTTTGGTAAGGTCTCGACAACGGTGCCCTCCATTTCGATATGGTCTTCTTTCGCCACGTTTTTATATCGTCGGGTAGAATTGAGAGTCGATCAGAACCAAGCGCGCCGTATGATGCCGTAACACGGTTTGGCCGTAAAGGGCCAAAGGTAACGCCGTTTCACGCGGACAGCCGTATCCAATTGCCGTTCTTAAATCCTTCCGCGGGACGGAAACTGGTCTTATACGACATCTTTCGACAATTCTTGATCCAATATCCCAGGTAAAGCCAAGGGCGATTGAGTCGTTTGGTGTATTGAATCTCCCACAAGATCGCGTAGACACCGAGCCCGCGCGCAGCGTAGTCGGGTTCGAAAAACGTATAAACCGCCGATAGACCGTCTTCGAATCGGTCGGCGACCGCGATCCCGAGCAGTCTGTCTTGGTCCCACATCTCGAAGAAACGGGTATCGGTGTCGTCGCTGGTCAGGAATTTGTAGTATTTGTCCGGATCCGGATCGCACATCGTGCTGTCTGGATGCCGTGCTCGCTGATAGCGGAGGTACAACTCGAAGTGGTCCTCATTGAATTGTGCGGGCTGTTCCACTATCCGAAGGTCGCCGTTTCGACGCCAGTTTCTCTGCTGGCTGCGGCTTGGTCGAAATTCGGCGACAGGTATGCGCACCGATACACACGCGTCGCATTGCGCGCAATGTGGACGATAAATCATATCGCCACTGCGCCGGAAACCGTGTCGCGCGAGCTGGGAGAACAATGTGTTGGTGACTTTTAATTCCGGATCGATTATCAATGTTGTCGCTTCTTCCCCCGGCAGATAGGGACAGGCGTGCGGTGTCGACAGGTACAATTTGATGGAGGCCTGCGACTTCGTCACGACGACGTACGCTCCGTTTCACTGGAAAAATCCCACTTTCCAAGGCGGCTGGGAGCCTCGAGCGCCGCTGCCAATTGCTTGAGAAAGATTGCACGGGGCACCAATTCCGCACCGAGTTTTTGAAAATGCACCGAGGAAATTTGGCAGTCGATAAAATGAAAACCCCAGCTATCGATCGTTTGTACCAGGCGTGCCAACGCGGTTTTCGAAGCATCGGGAGCTCTGCTGAACATGCTTTCACCAAAATACGCGGCACCCAGGGAGACACCGTATAGCCCGCCCACCAGTGTGTCGCCGCGCCACGTCTCGACCGAATGCGCGTAGCCGAGTCGATTGAGTTCGATGTATGCACGAATCATGTCTGCGGTAATCCACGTATCGCCCTCAGGGTCGTTGCGACGCGGTTCGGCGCAACATTGGATTACTTCCTCGAATGCCGTATCTGCGGTAACGCGATATCCGCGGTTGCGGAGACTCTTTCTCAGGCTTCGCGAGATCCTGAATCGCTCCGGATACAAGACCGCTCGCGGATCTGGAGACCACCACAAAATGGGTTGACCCTGGCTATACCAGGGAAAGATTCCGAGTTTGTAAGCCTGCAGGAGGCGTTCACTGGAAAGATCGCCGCCAATTGCGAGCAGGCCTTCGGGGCTGGCGTGTTCCACCGGAGGAAACCATTGGTTCTTGGATTGGAACGACATCAGACTTTGAAAGCCATCCTCCCCTTGGATGTGAACATTGTGCTGGCTACCTGTTTTGCTCGCAACACTTCCAGAAGTCCCGTCAGACACCCCGGCGATAGGGCGCGTGTTCGTGCAACGCCCGGGCATGTCTGTGCATTTCTCGTTTTTCGTTGCTTAAGAAATCCGCGACCGCGCGGGCGAATCGCGCGTTCCCCAACCAATGTGCGGAATAAGTTTCCTTTGGCAGCAGGCCTCGGCTCAATTTGTGCTGTCCCTGGGCGCCTGCCTCAAACCGTTGGAGGCCGCGCTCGATGCAGTATTCGATGGCGCTGTAGTAGCACGTCTCGAAATGCAGACCGTTGTAATCCCGCAATGTGCCCCAATACCGCCCGAACAAGCTGTAGTTGCCTTCGAAATACAGCGCGCCGGCGACGAATCGAGCGCCGGACTTCGCGGCGATGAGCACGACGTGATCGGCCATGTGCGACGCGATCCAATCGAAGAAATCGCGATTGAGATACATATAGGCACCGTGACTCATCACCGTAGATTGGTAAAATCGATACATCGAGTCCCAGTGTTGCGGCGTTAAATCATCACCGCGCAACACCTGCATCTGTATGCCGGCCTCGCGAACACGCCGTCTTTCGCGCTTGATCTTCTTGCGGTTTTTGGCGTTGAACTGCAATAAGAAGTCATCGAAATTCCGGTAGCCCTCGTTGTGCCAGTGAAATTGATTGCCGAGTCGCACCATAAATTCGTGCGCACGCAGCGCCTCGGTGCACTCTTTGTCAGTAAAAAGCCAATGCACAGAAGACGCGTTCGACTGGCGTGCACGCCGCAGTGTGTGCCGCACCAGCGAACCGACTATCTTCGGTCGATCCATGGTGCCGTTTACCGTGAGAAGCCTGGGCCCGGTCACCGGAGTAAACGGAACCGCGGCCACTAGTTTGGGATAATAATCTAAGCCCGCGTGGTGATACGCGTTTGCCCACGACCAGTCAAAGACGTACTCGCCGTAAGAGTGAAACTTGAGATACATCGGCACAGCGCCTATGAGCGAGCTTCGCGACGAATCGGCGTACGCGAGCAGGTGCTGGGGGATCCAGCCGGTTTCCTCTGACACGCACCCCGTCTGTTCCAATCCGGACAAGAAGGCATGGGTGAGGAAGGGGTTTTCGCAAGAACTGCATAAAGCGTCCCATTTCCACGCCGGAATCTCTGCAAGGCTGCCGAGCACTTCAAAATGCATGTTGCGATTCTAGCACTTAAAGGTCGGCAGTTTTGCGTGAATACGAGAGTTCGCTGACAATAGGCGATACGCAGCAAGCTCTAGGAATTAATGAAGAACACGCCGCCATGGCCGATACATTGTCCATTGCAATCGCGCAGCTCAATCTGATCGTGGGCGACTTGTCCGGAAACGCCGCGCGCATTATTGAAACTGCGAAGAGGGCGCGTGATCAGATGCGATGCCAATGCGTGGTCTTTCCGGAGCTCGCGCTGACGGGATATCCGCCGGAGGATTTGTTGCTGCGTCCCGCGTTTGTCCAGCAGTGTTCACAGGAATTGGATCGCTTACGTTCACAAATATCCGGAATTGCGGCGGTTATCGGTCATCCGGAGACCGCCGACGGAGTCTTATACAACGCCGTTTCCTTCCTCTACGAAGGCGAGACGATGGGATCGTACCGCAAGCAGTTCTTGCCAAATTACAGCGTATTTGACGAAAAACGCTACTTCACCGCTGGAGATTCCCAAACCATCGTGTCCTTTCGTGGGGCGCGCATAGGACTCACTATCTGCGAAGACATTTGGCAATACGGTCCCATAGAACAGGCAGCGCGATCGGGAGCGCAGCTGATTGTCAACATCAACGCTTCCCCCTTTCATATCGAACGTCCAAACGAGCGTTTCAATATTGTCTCCAGCCGGGCGCGCAGTAACGCCGTGCCGGTGGTCTACGTCAACCTCATCG
>JBFGKR010000218.1:0-4322 GCA_041576575.1 Arenicellales bacterium
CGAAGAGACGGGCTTACCCAAGCGTATCCAAGGGTCTTTAGGGCCGGTTTTCACGGAGCGTGCAACAACCATAGGACGTAAAAAATTTGCCTTGGATGCCGCTTTACTTGCGTTCAAATTTAACGAGATCGACGGCATCGATTTGACCAACGGCGAACTATCCATCCCTGTTGTTACGCCACTTGGTCCCGGTAATGCTCAAGTGTTGGCCGACGTCCACTCTTATATTCTGATTCTCGGTGCGACATATGGCGCCTCGGACAACCTCGACCTAAATTTCGGCCTCCCCATCGTCCGAAACGAAGTGGATCTAACAGTAATGACGCAGGTTGGTCCAAAAAAGGTAGTAAACAAGTCGACCAATGATTCGACGAATCTTGGAGACATAATTTTTCGCGGTAAATATCGCTTTTATGATCGGGCGCCATATGAACTCTCGACTGCAGTGACAATAAACGTCCCAACAGGAGATGCCGATAATTTCGCGGGCACAGATCTGTGGCGGATCAGACCATTTCTGATGGCGTCCGCGAAAGGACGTCGACTCAATGCGCACGCGAACATCGGCTTCGACCTGGGCGATACGTCGGATGCCAAGAACGACTTTCGCTACCGCTTAGGTTTGGATTGGTCGTTCAACGAATGGGGGGGGATGAGCGCCGAAGCACTCGGACGCTACATTATCGATAACGATCGGCGCAAGCTCGACGGAGGTAAGGCTAACGATCATCTAGCGGACGCGGCCGTGGGTCTAAAATTTCAACTGTGGAAGGACGCGGTGCTGTCTACGAGCGCCTTGTTCGCATTGAACGACACCGGCCTGCGCGATCGAGTTACCGGAACTCTCGGTTTCGAGATGAATTTCTAAATTCGGGAATTGGCGAGCATGCGGCATCGTGCGTTACGACACGCCCGGCATTCAGAGCTTCGCGTCGCGTTGGAATTACGGGGCAATCAATTATCGTGTACGACCCACGCGATTCAGGACGAGCCGCGCGCGGTGAAGTCTCGCACATTGAGCACCGGCACGGGCTTGTGGAAACCCTTTAGTTCGAGCTCTCCCACCTCATCCGCGTTGACTAGGTTTTCCACTTCCGCGAAAACACCCTGGCTTATCAGAATTTGACTATCGTCCGCGGCATCGCAGAGACGCGCCGCGAGGTTCGCCACCGATCCAATAGCCGTGTAATGGAACTGACCGGAGGCGCCGATCTGTCCCAAGGTCGCGTAGCCCGAGGCGACGCCGACGCCGAATCCGAGATCAAAGCCGTGCTTGCGCCACGTTTGAATCAGCTCGCTCACCCGATCCCGCATAGCCACCGCCAACCGCGTGGCCTGCACCGCGGCGTCGGGGCAAGGTAAGGGATCGTTGAAAAAAACCATCAGTCCGTCGCCGGCAAAATGATCCAACGTTGCCCCAAATTCCAAGATCAGCGGACCCACGACGTCGTGATATTGGCGGAGGACACGCATCACCTCTTCCGGTTCCGCGGTGGCAGAAAAGGCGGTGAAATTTCTCAGGTCCGCAAACAGCACCGTGATTTCGTTGCGGTGATCCTGCAGCAAGGTGCTGTCTCTGGACGAAACAATCAATTCGGCAATTTGCGGTGAAAAAAACCGCTTCAGCTGGCCAACGCGGCCGAGTTCTTCCACTTGTTCCGCGACACGCTGCTCCAGGTGTTGGTTCCACTCCGCGAGCTGGACCGCCTGTTCACAGGTGGTATCGTGAAGCTGTTTGATCCGCAGCATGGATTGCACTCTCGCCACCAACGCGGTCTGATCCACCGGCTTGGTCAGATATTCATCCGCGCCTGCGTCGAGCGCGGCGACGATATCCTGCGAATCCGTCCTTGCCGAGACCATGATGACCGGCATGAAGGGAAGGGTTTCGTCGTTCTTCAAACTCCGGCAGACCGCGATACCGTCCATCTTGGGCATCATGATGTCCAACAGGATCAGGTCGGGCTGCTGTTCCCGTACCGCACTCAAGGCCTCTTCGCCGTCGCACGCCGAGAGGATCTCGTATCCGTGAGAGCTCAGACGCGTCCGTAAAATATCCACGTTCGTGGCGTCGTCGTCTGCGATGAGAATTCTTGCCGGTGTCTTCACGATCCATCCTTCTTGGTGGTCGATTACTCCAAGAAATCACGAATTGCGGCCAAGATCTTACTGGGACTAACCGGTTTGGATAGATAGGCGTCGCAACCTGCCGCGAACGCCTTGGCGTCGTCGCCGCTCAGCGCGTAGGAGGTCACGACAATGATAGGGATGTCAACGAGTTCAGGCTTGGTCTTGATCCGGCGCGTCGCTTCGTAGCCGTCGATGCCGGGGAGTTGAATATCCATGAGTATCAAGTCGGGCCTGAGCGCCTCCGCCATCGTCACGCCTTCATCGCCGGTGACCGCCTCGAGCACCTGATAACCCGCGTTAACCAGCAGGTCGCGCATGATACGGCGATTGTCTTCTTGATCTTCAACGACCAAAATCTGTTTTTTCATGGTGATATCCTGACCTACTCCACGCGAACAGGTATCTCAAATGAAAACGTCGAACCCTTGCCGAGCTCCGATTCCACCCAAAGTCGTCCTCCGTGCAACTCGATCAAGCGTTTGGTTATCGCCAACCCGAGTCCGGTCCCTCCCATCTTCCGCGTGCTCGATCCGTCAACCTGCTGAAATTCCTCAAAGATTTTTTCCTGATCGATCTCCGAAATACCCGGACCTGTGTCCGACACAGACACCCTAAACATACCATCGGAAACCTCCGCGGTCACATCGATGCCGCCCTTTTCGGTGAACTTGATCGCATTGCCGATAAGATTGAGAAACGCTTGCGCAATACGTTGCTCATCACCTTGTCCCACCGGCATATCTGATGGCACATCTACGTTCAGCGAAAGGCCCTGTTCCGCCCGCAAGGATTCAATCGCCGTTACTCCGGTGTGAATGACCTCAGCGAGAGAGTACTCGCTCAACGACAACGTAAGCTGCCCCGCCTCGATCTTAGATACATCCAATGCGTCATTGATCAAGCCGAGCAAATGACGCCCGTTGGCGTCGATCCGCTCGAGGACGTCGCGAATTTTCTCAGGAACTTCGCCGTAAATGTCGTCGGCGATAAGCTCCGTGTACCCCAGAATAGCGTTAAGCGGAGTTCGTAATTCATGACTCATGTTGGCAAGGAACTGCGATTTGTGCGTACTGGCGAGCTCCAGCTGGACGCTTTTCTCTTCGATTTCACGAAAGAACTGTGCATTGCGTATCGCAACCACGGATTGGTTGGCGATAGTTTGAAGCAGATCCAAAACACGATTGGGAAAGCCACCTCGTTGCGTCCGGAACACGGTTAAACCTCCCACGAGCCGCTGATTGAACAGCAGCGGCACCGCAAGCAACGAGCGATATCTGGAGTCCAACAATACCGCTCGTAACCGCCCAGGGACGATGCCGGCATCCGACTCCAAGTCCTCGACCTGAACCGGGGCTTCCTTGGTGGCTGCGTGCCCTATCGCGCCCTCCTTTCTCTGTAGGGGGACGTCTTGCAGCGCTTGCAGAAGATCTTTCTCTATGCGATGCGACGCTCTGACACGAAATTCCTGAGCGTCTTCGTAGAATTCATAGAGCACCCCGCCTTGACACGCCGACAGCTCCACGGCGCGCGCGATGATCGTACTGAGCACCTGGTCCAGGTCGAGCGTAGAGTTTACGGCTTGTCCGATCTCCGCAATCGCGCGCACGTCTTTCAAGGTGTCTTGCAACTCCGCCGAGCGCTGTTCCAGTTCAGAGGTACGTGCGTGTATCCGATCTTCGAGCGTTCGATTCAGTTCCTGCAATTGTTCAAGAACCCGATCCTTCTCTTCGCTGTGTCGCTTCAATGCCGTCCCCATACGGTTGAAGGTACTCGCCAGCTGACCGATCTCGTCGCGGGATTCGACCAGGATCTCCTGATCGAGGACCCCGCCCGCAATGAGTTCGGCCTGGTCGGTCAAGTTCCTCACCGGGCGGGTCACGCGCTTCGCTGTAGCCAGTATCGCAAAGGTCGCCAGCGCAAACGCCATGCCGGCGGCGACCAACCATAAATTCGTGATCGCCGACACGTGCGATTCCACGCCTTTGAGTGACAGGCCGAGCTTTACGGCTCCAATGACGCGAAGCGTGGACCGGTCGCTCCGTTCGGAAATAGACTGACGAAGACCGAGCAACATTTCGTCCGCTCCGGCGGACGATTCGGACGTGATCGGCGCGACCAACTCTATGAATCGGCGTCGACCGTGCTTCACTTGCGACGTGAAGGGGCTGCCGTCCTCTGCAATTTCTTCCAAC
>JBFGKR010000219.1:0-4309 GCA_041576575.1 Arenicellales bacterium
CGACACCCCAGGAACTTCGCAGCCTGGTCAGAGATTTTGCCGGCGGCGAGCTTAGTTCGACTCCGACACTGCTGTTCGAGTCCTTCGGATACAAGCACGGAACGCCGTTGGACGCAGACTTTGTATTTGACGTGCGTTGTCTTCCAAACCCCTACTGGAACGCCGAGCTTCGAGGACTCACGGGCATCGACGCCGAAGTCATAGAATTTCTTGAGAACCATGAGGAGGTTCCGAGATTGGTCGAGGACCTGCGACAATTCGTGGAACGATGGCTACCGCACTTTTCAGCGGAAAACCGGAGCTACATTACTATTGCTCTGGGTTGTACGGGTGGCCAACATCGATCAGTGTACATAGCGCATAAACTGGCCGAATATTTCACGGGTCAAGCGCTTAACGTGCAATTGCGGCATCGAGAACTCACTTGAGGATTGTTTCGATATAAAGACTGTTGCTCTGCAACCGCGACACGCTCATCAGATGATTAGTCGGCCAGTGACCATCATCAACAAACTTGGGTTGCATGCGCGAGCCGCCGCTGTGTTCGTAAAAGCGGCGTCGTGCTACGAGAGTAGCGTGTTCTTGACAAAAGACGAACAACGGATCAATGGAAAGAGTATCATGGGAGTTATGATGCTTGCGGCTTCGCAAGGTACCCAGCTCGAATTGGAGATCGACGGCAGCGACGAAAAGCGCGCAATGGATGCCCTGGTGGAGTTAATCAACAATCGCTTCGGGGAGGAAGAATAATGCTTACCTTGCACGGAGCGGGAATAGGGAAAGGGATTACCATCGGTACTGCGTTTGTCCTGCACCGACCTGCTCTAGATATACCGGAATACAGCATCCCCGACGACGAGGTCGGATCCGAAATAGAACGACTGCGAAATGCTATACATGCGGCCCGTGCGCAGTTGACGGACATACGAAATCGCGTCCCGGAGAACGCACCGTCCGAAATTCGGACGTTTATTGACGCGCACCTGCTCATGCTGGACGACCCGCTGATATCGAAGGAGCCAATCAATACCATACGCAAAGAACACATCAACGCAGAGTCGGCGCTGCGTATACACGCGGAATCACTGGTCCGCGCCTTTGAGGAAATGGAAGATCCATATCTCCGAGATAAAAAGACCGACATCGACCAAATCGTCAATCGAATCCAGGAGAATCTACTTAATGTGCAACGGGAGGATATGGACAGTATCGCCGAGCGGCTGAAGGACAAAATTATCGTCACGGCAGATCTTACACCGGCGGACACCGTACTGTTGAAACACCACAAGATGACCGCCTTCGTGACCGACCTGGGTGGACCAATATCTCATACCGCCATCCTCGCGCGCAGCCTGAAAATTCCTGCAATTGTGGGATTGCACGGCGCGACTCGATATGTGCGCCACGGAGAAACACTGATCGTAGACGGAAAGCGCGGCACGGTAATTCTCTCCCCGGATCAGCCGGTGTTGTCGGCGTATCGGGACCGACGGGCCGAGATTCTGCAACACAGTCAGTCACTGAAGACACTGCTCACGAGCGAGGCGGTTACTAAAGACGGAACACGAATTCAGTTGATGGCAAACATAGAGTTGCCGGAAGACATTGAGGCAACGAAACGCGTGCACGCCGACGGAGTCGGGCTTTATCGAACCGAATATCTGTTCATGAACCGCGAGGAGCCGCCATCGGAAGCGGAACAGTTTCACGCCTACAAACAAGTGGTCACGACTCTCGGGCGGCCGATTACTATTCGCACTCTGGACGTCGGCGCCGACAAGCAGGTAGACGGGGGACGGACCAGTATTAGCATCACTACGAACCCGGCGCTGGGTCTGCGTGCGATCAGGCTGTGCTTGCACGATCCGGGGCTGTTCAAGCCGCAACTGCGCGCGATTTTGCGCGCCTCTGCATACGGACCCATCGAAGTAATGATCCCCATGGTGTCGAGTCTGGACGAATTGGGGCAGGTGCTGGACATAGTCGAAGAAACCAAAATGGAACTGCGCAGGGAGGGGCACGCGTATGACGAAAACATACCAATTGGAGGTATGATCGAAGTGCCTGCTGCGGCCATCGCCGCGGATTTGTTCGCATCCCGCCTCGATTTTCTTTCCATCGGCACCAACGACCTGATTCAATATACCCTCGCCATCGATCGGGTGGATGATGCGGTGAACTATCTCTATGACCCTTTACATCCCTCCGTGTTACGGCTGATAAAAATAGTCATTGACGCCGGGGAAAGAGCTGATATTCCCGTTGCGATGTGCGGTGAGATGGCCGGTGAATACCGATACACACGGTTGCTACTGGGCCTGGGGCTGCGCACGTTCAGCATGGAGCCCGACTCGTTGCTGGAAATAAAAAAGATTATATGCGAGACAGATCTCTCCTCACTGTCCCATGCTGTAGAAGAAATCTTGTCGTGTCCGCTGCCGAATGAATTACGCAGGCTCGTAGAGAAACTGCATTAAAGTCGTTCCTCCCGTTCAGCCGTCACTGTTACGTCCGTAACAGGACCCTATATTCGAGTCCGACAGATTTTGTGTTAAGTTGAGCACAAAGAATGAACTATTTACTCGCGTGGCCGCCATGTCCAAGCCAGAACAAACGGACAATTTAGACCTTCTGATCACTGCGCTGGAATCGGATGACGCGGAGCGCATACGGCTCTTTCTCAGCGATATGCATTCCGCCGACATCGCCAAACTGCTCGAGGGGTTGACGCCGGAGCAGCGTCCCGCGGTTTGGTCAGAGGTTCCGCCAACCGCCAAGGGCGAGGTTTTGGTGGAAGTGCCCGACGGCGTCTGCGAAGACCTGCTTGCGGGCATGGACAAAGAAGCCTTGGTCACGGCTGTGCGTTATATGGATATCGACGACATCGCCGATCTCATTCCCGACCTTTCAGACGACGTTTTTGCCGACGTCTTATTCACGGTGGACAAAGAAGCGCGCGCGAGCTTGGGGGAAGTCTTATCGTATCCGGAGGACACCGCCGGCGGACTCATGAACGTAGACCCGATTGCGGTGCGCGAAAACATTTCTCTGCAGGTTGTCATTCGTTATTTGCGTCTGCTTGGTCGACTGCCCGAATATACGGATAAATTCTTCGTCGTCGATCGTGAGAATCGACTCAAAGGGGTGCTGCCTGTGTCCGTGCTGTTGACCGCCCCGGCGACCGACCGGGTGGGCATTCACTTCGACCGCAAACCTTTCACCTTCAATGCCATGGATCCGCAAGAGGAGGTGGCGCAGGCATTCGAAAAATACAACCTGATTTCCGCACCGGTAGTGGACGACAGGGAGCACCTAATCGGTCGCATAACCGTGGATGACGTGGTGGACGTCATCCGCGACGACGCCGATCATTCGGTCATGGTGCGCGCCGGTTTGAGTCAAGAGGAAGACATATTCGCCCCGGTGGCGCGCAGCACCAAAAACCGCGCCCTGTGGCTGGGGGTTAACCTCGTCACCGCAATTATTGCCTCCTGGGTCATCGGGCAGTTCGAGCGTACCATCGAAAAACTCGTTGCGTTGGCGGTGCTGATGCCGATTGTCGCCAGTATGGGCGGCAACGCCGGCACGCAAACGCTGACCATCGTCATACGCGGCTTGAGTGTAGGCACGATCACCCGGGCCAACGCCTGGCGTGTTCTGCAGAAAGAATTTCTGGTGGGCGGGGTCAATGGTGTGATTTGGGCCCTGGCGGTAGCCGCGGTGGCGACGATCTGGTACCACGACTATGCGCTGGGCGCCATTATCGGTCTGGCCATGATCATCAATATCGTAGTGTCAGCCTTGGCGGGCGTGTTATTGCCGCTTTTGTTGCAACGCATGGGCATCGACCCGGCTTTGGCCGGCGGAGTCGCCCTGACAACCGTCACCGACGTCGTGGGGTTCTTTGCGTTGCTAGGCCTAGCGGCAATTTTTCTTATTTGATCCGCTGCTGCGTCGCTTTTGCCGATCTGGAGCGCACCAAGGTTCCGTATGAGAACGAGAAGGAATCGGGCAACTGTGCGTTCTGTACGCCGCATATAGCTCTGCATTTACCGTACAGAACATTTCTAGCTTCTGTGTTCGCTGCCTTACTTGGATATTCGGATTAAGACGCTGGCGGACACCAATCCAAGCAGGGTCAAAGCCAGCATGCTTGTGTTTCCGGCCCGCACGTAGGGGGTGCTTCCGGTCATCGGCTGCACGCGACCCCGTATCACGACCTCTTCGAACTGGGGGGAATGTTCAGCGATCTCTCCGCGATGATCAATTACCGCGGAGATGCCGGTGTTGCCGGCGCGCAGCATGGGCC
>JBFGKR010000220.1:0-4305 GCA_041576575.1 Arenicellales bacterium
AGCTTCTCCGCCGCCTTGGAGATCGAACCGATGCGGGCGGTGTAGCAAAAAGCGCGAAGCTGTTTCAGCCGGTTTTGCTTGTAATATACGGGAGGGTGCGAAGGCATATCGTCGGCCGCACAGGGAATATTAATAGTTTTAATAGTAAATATTGAAAGAATTAGTTTGTCAAATAAAAAAAACTGCATTTAAATACATAAGCGGATTTTATGGGTGTTTACACCCCGGCACATTAGTGTGGACGCAACCCGCGTGAAGACGGGCGGTCAACGTAAACGAGATACACGCCGAGGGGACATCTGGGCACTTCCTCGACGCACTGCACAGATGAGGATTCACGACTATGACTGACGAACGAGCGATCGAGCGGCTGCAATCGGAATGGAAGTCGCATCCGCGCTGGCAGGGGATCGAACGCGGATACAACGCCGCCGACGTGTCGCGACTGCGCGGAACAGTGCAAATCGAGCACACTCTGGCGCGCGTGGGCGCAGAGAAACTGTGGAGCAGCCTTCACGACGAGGACTATGTCAATGCCTTGGGGGCGTTAACCGGTAATCAGGCCATGCAGATGGCTCGGGCGGGGCTGAAGGCGATTTATCTCAGCGGCTGGCAAGTGGCCGCCGACGCCAACAGCGCCTTTTCGATGTACCCGGATCAGAGCCTGTATCCCGTCGACTCAGCGCCCAGCCTGGTGCGCCGGATTAATAATGCGTTCAAGCGTGCGGACGAACTCCATCACGCCGAAGGCAAAGACGACATCGATTGGTTTGTCCCCGTGGTGGCGGACGCCGAAGCCGGATTTGGCGGCGTATTGAATGCGTTTGAGTTGATGAAGGCCTTGATCGAGGCGGGGGCCGCGGGAGTCCATTTCGAAGACCAACTGGCGTCTGCGAAAAAATGCGGACACATGGGGGGCAAGGTGCTGTTGCCCACGCGAGATGCGGTACAGAAGCTGATTGCCGCGCGGCTCGCCGCGGATATCTGCGGAGTGCCCACGGTGCTGTTCGCGCGTACCGATGCGGAAGCCGCGGGTCTGATCACCGCGGACTACGACGAGCGGGACCAGCAGTTCTGCACCGGCGAGCGCACCAGCGAGGGATTGTACTGCGTGCGCAACGGGCTCGAGCAGGCGGTGTCCCGGGGCTTGGCTTACGCACCTTACGTGGACCTAGTGTGGTGTGAGACGGGGACCCCAGATCTGGGCTTCGCGAAAAAGTTTGCCGAAGCGATACGCAAGCACTATCCGGAGAAGATGCTCGCCTACAATTGCTCGCCGTCTTTTAATTGGAAACGGAACCTGGATGACGCGACGATCGCCAAGTTTCAGCGTGAGCTCGGCGCCATGGGTTACAAATTCCAGTTCATCACCCTGGCCGGCTTCCATGCCTTGAACTACACCATGTTCGACCTCGCGACCAAGTACCGGGAACAGGGCATGACCGCCTACGTAGAATTGCAGGAAGCCGAGTTTGCGGCGGAATCGCGGGGGTATTCGGCGACCAAGCATCAACGCGAGGTCGGCGCCGGTTATTTCGACGATATAACGCAGACGATTATGGGCGGAAGTTCGTCTTTGACCGCACTCGCCGGATCTACGGAAGAAGAACAGTTTCACGACGGCGAGGGTCCTAAAATCGCCGCCAAATAGACGTCGCCTTGGTTAATCTATCCGCGCTCGACCGGTGCTGCCGCTTCGGCGGCCGCCGGTTCGGGCCACGATCCCAATAAAAAACCCGGCGAATGGCCGGGTTCTAAAAATCGTACGGTTTGGTGCGCTCAGGGAGCCGAACGTATGACCGAGGCCTTGGGTCCCTTGGGACCTTGTTCGACTTCGTATTCTACTTCCTGGCCTTCCGTGAGGGTTTTGTATCCTTCCATCTCAATGGCGCTGTAGTGCGCGAACACATCGTCACCGCCGTCCGATGGGGATATGAACCCGTAACCCTTCGCGGCGTTAAACCACTTTACTGTTCCCCTTGACATACCTCTTCCCCTTTGGCGTGTAAATACCGCTAACCGGCTATATTTATTGAAAAAACCGCAGTTGCGCGGGATCGTGCCGAACAACCAATACGGAGTTTTGCCGGATTTTAGTTCGGGGTCAAGACAAAATCCGATTTTGACGGTCAAAAGTGTGCGGTATATTTGTTGCGTCGCACCGAAATCGGCGTCTGCTGGGGGGTTGAAATTTGCCCGCAGAGCCGCAGAATGAGAGTTAGTATTACGTCTTGATTGTTGAAACAAAGAACGTCAGTCGAGCTAACATGAGTGATCATCGCGTTCGATTCAATGAAGACGGCGGCCTAGCGGTCGAGGAGTCCAAACCGAAGTTAAAGAAACCTCGGCTTTATAGAGTCATACTGTTGAATGATGACTACACGCCAATGGAGTTTGTAGTGATCGTGCTCGAAAAGTTTTTTGCCAAGCCGCGCGAGCAGGCAGTGCAGATAATGCTGCACGTGCATCAACGGGGTACCGGTGTGTGTGGACTTTACCCGCACGATATTGCCGAGACCAAGGTCAAGCAGGTTCTGGATTTTGCTCGTGATCATCGGCATCCGTTACAGTGCACGATGGAGCCGGAATAAAAGCCATGTTATCGCAAGAATTGGAAACGTCGTTAAACCGTGCCATACATAGTGCCCGAGAGGCCCGGCATGAGATCATCACTGTCGAGCACATGCTCGCCGCGCTTCTGGACAACGGTTCCGCCGCGAGGGTACTTCGTGCCTGTGGGGGCAATATCGACGTCCTGCGCAACGATCTTGATCTGTTCCTAACGGAGAACGTTCCCAGCCTGTCCCCCGGCGACGATACGGATACGCAACCCAGCCTGGGATTTCAGAGGGTGATACAGCGTGCGGTACTCCACGTGCAGAGCGCTGGAAAGAAAGAAGTCACCGGGGCGAACGTGCTGGTTGCGATCTTCGCAGAAAAAGATTCCCATGCCGTGTACTTTCTGCACAAGCAGGATATCACGCGGTTCGATGTCGTCAATTACATCGCCCACGGCATCTCGAAAGTGAGCGAATCCGGGGGCGGTTTGCCCGCACCGGATGAGCTGGAGGGCGCAGCGGAAGAGGGCGCCACGCAAACCCCGCTCGAGGTTTACGCGATCAATCTCAACGAACAGGCGCGGCAGGGTCGAATAGATCCCTTGATCGGCCGTGAACGGGAAATAGAGCGGACGATCCAGATCTTGAGCCGACGTCGGAAGAACAATCCGCTGTATGTCGGTGAGGCCGGGGTCGGTAAGACCGCTATCGCGGAGGGTCTGGCGAAGAAGATTGTCGACGGTGAAGTGCCGGAAGTCCTGGGGAACAGCACGATCTACGCGTTGGACATGGGTGCGTTGTTGGCAGGCACCAAATATCGTGGTGATTTCGAGCAGCGCCTGAAAGCGGTGCTCGCCGAGCTCGATCGCGCAGAGCGCGCGATCCTTTTTATCGATGAAATTCATACCGTGATTGGCGCCGGGGCTGCCTCGGGGGGAGCGATGGACGCCTCCAATCTGCTGAAACCGGTGCTTCAATCCGGTGCGTTGCGGTGCATCGGTTCTACGACTTATCAAGAATACCGCGGAATATTTGAGAAGGATCACGCCTTGTCTCGGCGTTTTCAAAAGATCGACATCACCGAACCGTCGGTGGAAGAGACGATTCAGATACTTCGAGGTTTGAAGAGCCACTTCGAGGATCATCACAAGGTGCGATACACCCATCAGGCACTGCGCGCTGCGGCGGAGTTATCGGCCCGATACATCACCGATCGCCATCTCCCGGACAAGGCCATCGACGTCATCGATGAGGCCGGCGCGAGCATCCAATTAAAGCCGGCCAACAAGCGCAAGAAGACCATTGGCGTGCACGACGTCGAAGAAATCGTGTCGAAGATCGCGCGCATTCCACCGAGAACGGTGTCGGTGTCCGACGTCGATGCCCTAAAGACGCTGGAGCGCGACCTCAAAATGGTTGTGTTCGGTCAGGACCAGGCAATTGACGCGTTGGCCTCGGCGATCAAGCTATCGCGCTCCGGCCTCGGCAATCTGGACAAACCCATCGCGTCTTTCCTGTTCTCCGGCCCCACTGGAGTCGGCAAGACCGAGGTGACACGGCAACTAGCGCATATTATGGGTATCGAATTGATTCGCTTCGATATGTCGGAGTATATGGAGCGGCACACCGTCTCCCGCCTCATTGGTGCCCCGCCGGGCTATGTGGGTTTCGACCAAGGGGGCCTGTTAACCGACGCGGTGACCAAGCATCCGCATGCCGTGCTGTTGCTCGATGAGATCGAGAAGGC
>JBFGKR010000221.1:0-4303 GCA_041576575.1 Arenicellales bacterium
GACAGCTCAACCTCGACGGGCAATACGCCTATTACGGACGCGTCGGTGGCTGTCTCATCACCGGTAACGAGGACGGCGCCAAACACTGCGCGATGAACATCCTCTACTCACTGCAGCATCTCGGCTTCGTCATCCCGCCTCAGGCGGATGCGGGGTGGCTCGGAGAGGCGGGCCCGGGACCTTCATACCTCGATCCCGGATCGGGCGGCCCGGAAAACGATTTTACCAATCGCAACACGACTTTCATGACGTGGAATCTGCTGCACCTCGCGCGCATGATCAAGCAGGCGGGCGGAATTCCGGCTCATGGAAATCAGCGTTCCGCATGGGACGCAGGCTGCCGGTTCGATTTCGCCAATCCGGACTATCGTTGAGGCCTGCGGCGTGCTCCCGTCGCCGCAATCATTGCTTCAGCGCACCGTCCGTGTCTGTGACGGCACGTGGATCGTCGGTTCGATTGCGGCAATCGGCCGCGAGGTCGCGGAGTGAAGTGGAATTGCATCGGCCACCGCGCGAGTTGTCCATTCGGCGAGAAAATTCGGTAGTTTGGCTTTGACTCGCGCCGCGTCTGCTTCGGCTGCGGAACCGCCGGAATCGGCACTGGCCCTACCTTTTATTTCTGCGAACCGTGTCGTGGATAACCCGTGACAGGGCGCTATCTATTACGATCGGCAACCTTGAACTCCCACTTGTAAGGCGTTTTGTTTATGCACCGTTTTATTTTTTTCACGAATGGAAAAGATTCGAATTTGTCGATGAGATCCGCTTTTACCCGAACCTTCCATAAAACCCGCCCATGAAGACTCATTGCATAAACCGTAAACCGAACATTTTCTCTGCGGCTATCCGTCCGGTTGACGATGGAACCCTTGAGGTAGCAGTTTCCCTTGTCGTCTCTCTCGAGTTTCAACTGTTCGTAGGAATAGCGTGCGTTGATGACGCCTCGGCTGAGAAATGCGTGCGCCGGGAAGCAGGCGAAAATGACGTGGAGCAGCGATATGGTGCAAACCCAGGAAACACGAATTCTCATGGTGTATCGTCCGGGCAAATTTGTGTGTTCGCAGGCAACAGCGGGTTTGCTTGATACGTTGCGTCGATGGGACCGATGCCTCTGCTTTCGTGCGCCCCGTTGATCGTCGAAGAAAGCGGTCTATTCCTCGCAAGTGCGTTATAAACGGATGCGACAAACCGATGAACACGCAGTCTAACGCAACGCATGAGGAATTTCACCGTCTTGGTCGCAGAGAATGCATCGGTGTTCGGTTCGCGTCGTTCAACCGATATCAAGCGGCGACAGCACGACGGGTTTTTCCTCCAGCTGCTTTGCGTCGGTGGTGGACAAGCCGAGCCACGATGCGGTGATGTGGACGCGGGCACCCACGCCGGACTGCAGCACACCGAAATTTCCGGCGGCGGCGATGCGCTGAAAAACGGGGCTGCGCGGATCGTAGAAGATGATCGCGGATCCCACGCGATGATACGCAAGCGCGGATTCCATCAGCGTAAACAAATGGAATTCGCATCCCGGACGCGCGTAGAGGTTCCCGAATTTTAGAAATCGACATCGGCGTGCGTCGAACACACGCCGGAGAAACGGCGTCCGCGACACCAGGTGTACGAGCAGAAATCCCTGCAATCCCGGAAGGTGAGTGATCATCCAGTCGCACAATTCGATCTGCACCCCGGCTACGATTCCCGTGTCGTCCTCGAGCACCAAATAGCGATCCGGGTCCAGGGATTGGTGAAAGTCCCGCAACTGATGTTTCGCATACAGCGCGTTTAGTTGCGCCACGGCCACGGACGCGCGGTCCGCACCCAGCGGTCGCACCGCCGGATGCGGCCGCGGCCGCAGACGACTGAATGCCTGCGTGCAAAAACTGGCAACCGGTCGGTATCCGGCGCGTTTGGAGACGCGCAGGGAAACTGCGTTGCCGGCTTCGATATAACCGTACAACAATCCCTTTCCACTCAGCTCGGTGAGAAAATGCCGGCGTGTATTCGCAACCAACAGCGTTCCGTAACCGCGTCCTCTGCGTTCCGGCTCCAGCGCGAGGAAAGTTCGGTAGTAGGCGTCGTAACGACCTTTCCCGATCGTGACCTGTTTGCGACGCAGCACATAAACGCCGGCCAGACGCCCGCCGATGTACAAGCCGATAAAGTGCGACCCCTTGAGCAGCTCGGCCTTCGCCTGTGCGTCGCGTAATTGATAGCGGGTGCCGCCGCTGCCCCACACGGTGCGCGCGATCAGCGATACCATGTCGTCGCTCGCCGTCGGTTGACTGCGGATCACCAGGGATTCGTCCTCGAAGATCAGTTCCGCCACGACGCGAACGTTTTCGCAGCATCAAAGCGCCGGCATGTTACGGGAATGCCCACGAACCTCAGACCGCAGGATCCTGCAGCCGCTCCACGAGCGCATCCGCGTCTTCAATCAGCTTTCTCGCCGCGGGGCTTTCCGGGAATTGCTCCAGGACCTCCTCCGGCCTGCGGAAAGGCGGGAACAACAAGCGGTAACGCGACTGAAGCGGGCGATTGAATGGGATTTCCAGCAGGCGCAGGCTCACATAAGCGACGAAAAGATATCGCTCGTCCAGCCCCACCCTTCCGCTGTGGTAATACGACGTCTTCCCGACATGAACGACATCGCCGGCCTCGAAATTCAGCGTCCGGAACGACAGATTTTCACCGATCGCCACGGCATTGATGAGATTAAAGGTGTCGTAATAATTGAGATGGCTCTTGAGAAAATTCTTTTTCCCCAGTCCCAGCATTGACAGCTTTCCCCGCAGCCGAGACGGGACGTTCTTGGTCTCGCTTGCATCGATTCCGTATTCGTCGATGATTCGCTTTACTATGGGGACGTTAAAAAACATGAAATGGGTCGATGGAAAGCGCAGATTCAATCTCCGGTTCGCGACTTCGAAGACGCCGAGGACAAACTCGTTGCCTTGGAAGTTGAGCTGCTCAAACAAACGCGCGTCGAATATGAACAAGTCCGAATCAATGATGCCGAAGTTTTTTTGGTTGCCCTCGAACAACATGCTGAGCACTGTTCCGTGCGGTAGATGGGAGCGAGGAAGGAGCCGCAGAGTAAAGACAGGACGCTCAGGTTCCATCGTTCGCAAATAATCCTGTTCCCATCTGCGAGCGCCGTTAGAAATCAGAAACACCGAGACGTGGGAAGGTAACAGGCTGAGACTGGCCCGCAGGAAATGCAGCGTATTCGGCATTACGATAATGTAAAAGTGCCCCCCTGTGCGCGTGTCGTGATCGCCTTGGAAGCGGGCGAACGCGGCTGTGTTAACCAAGCGATGCAAGACGTATAGGTTCAACACGCCGGCGATGCGCCGGTACGCCGAGAACAACGCCCGTGTGGGGAAATCCAAGAACAGAACCCTCGCCAGCGGCACGCCTCTTCGGCGCTGGTGACGGATCCACGTCGTTGCCGCACCACACTTGCTGAGTAGTTCCCGAATCACGGATTGCAGTCGGTCAAGTTCGATCGAATCTGTGGCCCCAACGACATGAGCGTTCACAGGGGTGTGGCAAGGGGGACGCGTACGGTCACGTCGACGCCGGAAACGTCTTTACGGTTTGCGACCCGCAGTTCTCCGCCGTGGTGCACGGCGATGCGGTTGGCAATGAAAAGTCCGATGCCGAGATGCGGCTTGCCTTTGGTGTCGGGGCGGTGCGACGCCATGCCCACGAACAGGGCTTGCAGCACGTGGTCGGGAACGCTCGGCCCCTCGTTGCGCACGCTCAAGTCCACCCAATCTCGGTTTGGGCTGAGGACGAACCGGATCGGGCTGCAGCCGGAGGCAAATTCCAGGGCGTTGTCTTTGATCTTGTCCATCAGCTGCGCGATGCGTATGTCGCTGCCGCGGGTGTGCACGCCGGCCTTTGGCCCGCAGTAAACCAGGTTCGCGCCCGGATGCAACTGTGAGCAATTGGTGACGTACTCGCGCACCAGCTGCGCCAGATCGAACACCTCGGGCGGCTCTTGTTTCAGCGCGTCCTCGATGTGCGCGGCCTCGGTGAGGCTGTTGACGATCGTTTCGAGCTGGCGCGTTGCCTGCTGGGCGTTCTTGACCAGGGTCGCAATCTGGTCGCTCGACGTCCGTCGGGAGAGTTCCTGCAGCGTCATGCTGATGGTGTTCACCGGGTTCAGGATCTCGTGGCGCAGGGTACGCGGCACGCTTTCCAGGAATCCGGTGTAGCGTTGCAAGCGCGCAAGCAGGCCGGAAATACCCCGCGACAGGTCGCCCAGATCGTCCCCCGCCGCCTGATCGATGTGCAGCGCGCC
>JBFGKR010000222.1:0-4302 GCA_041576575.1 Arenicellales bacterium
GTCGTCAAAGAATTACTTGAGGAATTACACCGGCACGCCGTGTCTAAAGTGATCGTGCTCAATACCGGCGTCAGCACTCAGGCGCCGCTCGAACGATTGACTGCCGCGTCTCCGAACACGTATTTGGCCAACGTTTACCAAGGACCAGCGGTGCAACACGTTTCGCGTAAAATATTACGACAAACTTACGGGGGCCATGCCGACGAGAGGGAGACGTCGATAATGCTTGCGATACAGCCCCACGCCGTCATGCCGGACAGAGCCGTTTCCTGGGATTGTCCGATCGCGCCGGGGCGCTTGCGCCGCCACGACGAAAGCGATCCGAGTTACTCGCCCAGCGGCGTGACCGGTGATCCGACGTTGGCGAGCACAGCGAAAGGCCGTATGCTACTCGATGCAATGATAAACGATGTGGCTGACTTTCTGCGTCGGATTCGAACTTGAGGACAAGGTTTGAGTATTAAGCTAAAGAGACGCTTTCCCGGCGCCGAACGCCTGGACCGAAAAAGTCTATCAGACGTCGCCGATAGAATTTGGCGTAAAGACGCGAGCTTGTGGTCGCGGACTCCCGAGGTGCAGCAGGCCATCCTGAATCGCCTCGGATGGCTGGACGCGGTGGACGTGGATCCCACCGACATCGCTCGATTACGCCGATTTGCCGAGCAGGTACTCAAGGATGGCTTTACACACGTTGTGCTCCTCGGGATGGGCGGCTCCAGCCTGGCCCCAGAAGTCCTCAGCAAGACGTTTCCAGACGCACCCAATAGACTGGAACTCACGGTATTGGATAGCACGGCTCCGGACACAATTCGTGCCGTGGACCAACGAACACCAAAGAAACGCACGCTATTTGTCGTGTCCAGCAAATCCGGCACCACCACGGAAACGCTGTCCTTGTTCGAATATTTTTTTCACCGACTACGCACTGAAACCGCGAATCCAGGCCGACAATTCGTGGCGGTTTCCGACGCCGGCACGCCACTGAGCCGTTTGGCCCAGGAACGCGGCTTCCGGGACATATTTCACGCGCCGGCGGATATTGGAGGCCGGTACTCGGCGCTTAGTTTTTTCGGTTTGGTCCCCGCCGCGCTGATGGACGTGGACCTGGAGGCCTTGACCGCCGCCGCGGCCGAAGCCGCCGAACGGACCCAGTCCACGGCCGGCCTGGACGGGTTCCTTGCGCTCGAACTCGGCGTCATGCTCGCGGACTTCGCGCGACGGGGTCGCGATAAACTCGTGCTGATGCTGTCGCCGGGGCTAGCGCCGCTCGGGGCGTGGATTGAGCAGCTCGTGGCCGAGAGCACCGGCAAAGACGGGTGCGGCATCATCCCCGTGCTCCATGCATCGGGATCCGGATCGCGCTGTGACGGGGAGGTCATCGTCTCTGTGGTCGCCGAAGACGAGATGGGCGACCTCGATCCCGAGCTCAAACAATTCGTGGAGCGAGGCGTTCCCATCATGCAGTGGTCGCTTGGGCACATGTTTGACCTGGGCGGGGAATTCTTTCGCTGGGAATTCGCGACCGCGGTCGCGGCCTACAGACTCGGTATCAATCCATTTGACGAGCCCGACGTCGCGGAGTCCAAGAAGGCGACAGCCGCCGCGCTTGATAAATCCACGCAGCGCACGGATAAGCCCACCCACGCGCGCCTGTACGACGACGACGTCCTGCAGTGGTTTGGCGACGAAAAATACCTTAGCTCGGAAGGCGGCGCCGTCGAGGCGTTGCGGCGGCTGGCGGGAGAGGTGCGGCCTTGTGACTATGTCACCATTCTGGCGTATCTGCCGCCCTTTCCCCAGATAGTTACGTCTTTGGAGCGCCTTCGCCGGCGGCTCGAGGCGCGACTCGGCGTGGTCACCTGCCTGGCGTTCGGTCCGCGTTATCTGCACTCCAGCGGCCAGCTGCACAAAGGCGGACCCAACACCGGCGTGTATATCCAAATAACTGCGGAGCCCCACCAGGACCTGGCCGTTCCCGGCGAGGAATATACCTTCCAGCGGTTGATCACGGCCCAGGCGGCGGGAGATTTCGACGTCTTGAGGCGTCGTGGACGCAGAATCTTGCGGGCCCATTTAAAACGAGACGTCGACGCCGGACTGTCGGCGCTGGACAGGCTGCTTGCCGAGTTTGTCATTGAAAACACGTCGACCGGGCCGGATATCCCTGGGTAACCGCAACAACACGTTTCTCGATTCGATATGCGAAATCCTGTTCTCCAAGCGGTGACGCGGCGACTCATCTGGGTAGCTTTTGCGGCGGTGTTCTTCTACTCGGGCCTTTACTTTACGGAGTGGCTGTTGCAACCGGAATCCTTTGCCGGGGGTGCGATTCGCCGCGTGCTGGCCGCATTTTTCCCGTTTCTTCTCCCCGTGTCCTTCCTCGTCAATAAAAAATTCGGTTGCGCCAGCGGCGCCTGCGCGGCGGACCGCTGTCGCGTAGGACCCGTCGGCAGCGATCGCCAACGGATCGAAATAATGCACATGCCCGGCGCTTGACTCGTGACGCGCACAAGGCTTGCGCGTATTTGCAATCTACGCATGCGTACCTAGAAATTTTCGCTCCCCCCAAGCTCGGCACACTGTACTCCGTGTATTGCACCCGGTCGGATCAACCCGGAAGAAAATCATCCACAGTCGCCCTCCTCCAGTCGGCGCCTACCACCCTCCACTCGCCGTCGGTGTGTTTCCATTCAAGTTCCACCTGTAGCAGTTCGGCGCGCACGTTCCACAAGTCCTCCGGAGTTTCAATGCGGCGTCCGGCCATAGCCAGCAGCAAGGACGTAAACGCGCTATCCGGGTTTGGGAGGACGACCGTGTCCACCTTGGTAAGCAAATAAATATTACGGTGACGGAGCAGGTATCCCTGCACCAATCTGACTATCGAGCGTTTATCGTAGCCTCGGCTGTCCTTGTAACCTTCCGCTACGAGATTTTTGAGCACCCCGATTTCGCGCCGTTCCGCAGCGCCTTCTGCTTCGACGATCGCCGCCCGAATTTGCTCGTCGGGCGAGTCCGAGCCGGGCTCTCGACAGCCAACGAGCGCAACCGTAACGAAAGCAGCAATGACTATCGGCGCGACACACAGCCGGAGCACACGTAAAGGCGTAGGCCCGTTGCCCGCCTCGCGCCGCGGCAAGGATGTTCGTATACCAGTCGCCACGGACGACGCGGAGGCAGCCGTGTGGGACGTCCCCCCTACCGAACCCATGCGCGTGGCAACGTCGGGCTACCGCATCTAACCCAACGCGGGCGTCTCCGGAGCACGCCGCCGTCGGGTCTGCTTTTTCGCCGCGCCGGCTTTTCCTCGTCCCCGTTTCGGCGCACCCGCATCTTTAGCGGAGCCCTTGGCACCTTCATCGCGCTCCCGTGCCACTTTCTTTTTGGTCGTACGCCGCACTCGGCCTTTGGCTGCGGCATCGCTCTCCTCCTTGTGCGGTGTTTTGGTGTGACGGCGCTGTCCGGGTTTAACCTTCCGCGTACGCTTGTCCCGCGCGCCGCGCTTGCGGGACGGGACGCCACTGTGGCTACGCTTGGCCCGCTTTGGAGGTTCCAGCTCGGGCAACTCATCCGCGCGAAGCTGGGCGATCGAGATCTTGTGGCCGATATAGCGCTCGATGTCTTCCAGCGAAAACGCAAAAGTTTCGCACGCAAAACTTATGGCATCGCCGCTGGCGCCGGCCCGCGCGGTGCGTCCAACTCGATGTACGTAGTCTTCTGGGTCCTGCGGCAGGTCGTAGTTGATGACATGGCTGACCGCGGGTATGTGCAAGCCTCGAGCGGCAACGTCGGTCGCCACCAGCACCGGCACAGTACCCGACTTGAACTCCTGCAGCAGCCGTTCTCGCTTTCGCTGCGGAACGTTCCCCGACAGTACTCCGGTAACGTAGCCGTTTCCGCGCAACCAGGCCTCGACATTCTCCGCTTCGTGTTTCGTGTTCACGAATACCAGGGTTCGCACCGCACCGCTGTCTCTCAACAACCTCACGAGCAGCGGCATCTTCTCCTCGTTGCTGGGGAAATAGACTTTTTCCGTGACTTGGTCCACGGTCAGGTGTTCCGACTCTATCTTGATCACTTGGGGATTGTTCATGTGCTCGTACGCGAGCTCGTTCACCCTGAGTGAGAGGGTTGCCGAAAACAACATGTTCAGGCGCTTCTCTGGAGGAGGCATGCGCCGAAAGAGATAACGAATGTCACGAATGAAGCCGAGATCGAACATGCGGTCCGCCTCGTCGAGCACCACCACTTGAAGGGCATCGAAATCGAACAATTTCTGCTTGAAATAATCGATCAGCCGGCCCA
>JBFGKR010000223.1:0-4299 GCA_041576575.1 Arenicellales bacterium
CTGGTGGGGATAAAGCTCTCCGTGGAACTCCGGATTTCGAGCCAGGACCATGCGCAGATTCGGATTGTTCTCGGTCAACATGAAGGGACCGGTTCCGATGGGATACCAGTCCAGGGTGATATTCTTTTGTTGCAAACCCGATTGTGCGTAAAAACGCCCGGCCTCCCAGGGTATCGGTGCGAAAAACGGCATGGCCTGCCAATACAAGAACTGCGGGTACTTCCCTTTGATGCGAATCTTATAGGTATAGCGATCGACCGTGCTCACGCCCGCCAGCGAGAATTGACGCAGATCCAAAATGCGGCCTCGCTCATCGCCTTCTACCAACCCGTCGAGTTCAGCGCTCAGTTCCGCGAATCCGACGATGTATTGAGCCATCAGTCCGGCAATAGGGCAGTGCAGGTGCGGATTGGCCATGCGTTTAATCTGATACACATAATCCTCGGCAACAAGTTCTCGCGTACCGGTGCGGGGAAAGTCGGCAAGTTCCCGCACCGCGCTCATTTGCGACACTGAGAGGGTGTGATAGAGGTAGTCTCCGTCTTCGCCTCGCGCCAAAGCCGGGTGCGGTTGATACTTGATGCCGGAGCGTATTCGGATTCGGTATTCGCTGAATGCCACTTCGGACGCCGGCGCATCGTCAGCAAGCCGATTTCCCTCGCGTCCAATGTAGCTGACACTAGGCATGCCGGCAGCGGTCAACGGGATCAGCGTGTAAGGCCGTTTCAAATAATGATACTGGAGCGGTGGTTCGTAGATCTGCGCGATGAAGGAATACTCGTCGGAGCTGTACGCACGCGCTGGATCCAGGTGTTTTGGGCGCTCTGAAAAGGACGAATACAGAATATTCTCGCCGTCATCGGCAATCTGGTAGGGATTGTTCCAGGTCGCTATCGAAGTCGCGGGTAAGGCGCAGGACAAAAAAATCACTAACAATCTGCACATATCAAGCGTTATGTAATCGCGACGGTTTTGACACATCCAAAATCATGTTATACAAAAACTGTGCGATGAGCAGCCTGTACAGCGATTATAACCAAGTTTCAGCAGCGAGGATGGAAGCCCATGGGATTTTTAGCCAATAAGCGTGCACTCATTGTCGGTGTTGCGAGCGATCGTTCAATCGCGTGGGGGATAGCCAAAGCTATGCACCGAGAGGGTGCAGAACTTGCCTTTACCTACCAAACAGAGAAGCTGCGGCCGCGGGCGGAAAAATTTGCCGCCGCCGTGGAATCCGATATCTACTTGCCCTGCGACGTCAGCGACGACGAACAGATCGAAAACGTATTTGTCGAATTGGACAATTATTGGAACGGTCTCGATATCATTGTTCATTCAGTGGCGTATGCGCCGCGCGAGGAATTGGACGGGTTGTTCTTGGAATCAGTCACTCGACACGGGTTCGCAGTTGCGCACGACATCAGTTCATACAGTTTTGCCGCGCTCGCCAAAGCCGGTCGCGACATGATGTCGGGGCGAAACGGCTCTCTGTTGACCCTGTCGTACATCGGCTCGGTACGGGCGATGCCGGGATACAATGTAATGGGGTTGGCCAAAGCCAGCCTCGAGGCCAACGTGCGTTATATGGCGCAGTCTCTCGGACCCGACAATATCCGGGTTAACGCCATTTCCGCCGGTCCGATAAAAACACTCGCCGCCGCCGGAATTCGCGGTTTCAAGAAAATGGTGGAGTATTACGAGAAAATGGTGCCGCTGGGTCGCAGCGTTACAATCGATGAGGTCGGCAACGTGGCGGCCTTTCTATGCTCAGACCTTGCCTCCGGGATCACCGGTGAAATCACCCATGTCGACGCCGGATTCAATATGGTGGGCATGAGCGAGCGATTCTTGGAGTAACCGAAACGAACTCAGCGCCGCACAAACCGCTTATAAGCACCCGTTTCGCCTCCTGGCTGCGATTTTCGGGCTACAGCTGCTCCTGGAATATCGTGATGTCGGCCGCATTTCGCAATCCTTGCTGGTAACTGAGAAAGTAGTCGTAACCGCGGCGCCGGGTCAACAGCTCCTTGAAACGCTCCACTGTCTCCGGCTGGGCGTTCGACGGATCACCGTCCGTCACACTTCGCAACCGATACAAAGTGTAGGCACCCTCTGCCGTGGAGCCTCCGCCGTAAACGGCTCCATCTCCGCTTGGCCGCGGTTCCCCGAATACCGCCTCTATGATTTCACGACTCGGTTCTTGCTGATGTTGTAACCGCGTTGTCTCGACGGCTGTGGACTGTATATCATATTTCTGCAGCACTGCTTCCCAAGCGTCTCCGTTACGGAGCGAATCGACCAGCTCCTCACCAAGCTGCTGTACACGGTTACGCGCCCTTTCCTCTCGCAAGGCCTCCTCTATCTGCTCTCGCAGCGAATCCAACGGAATCGGCGTGGCAGGCCTCGACTCGAGCTTGCGCAGTGCAACCAACGTGTTGACGTCGATTTCGATCGTTTCGCTGTTGAAACCTTCCAAATACACCTCGTCCGAGAACGCCGCCTCTCTCACACGCGGATTCGCGGCTACGCCGGCACCGTCATCGCGCGAAAACCAGTCTGTGGTTTGCATATTCAAGTCCAACGCCTCGACGACCGGCTCAAGAGTAGTCGGTTGTTCATACACCAGATTACGGAACGTCTCCGCCAATTCTATGAAACGCGACTCGGCCAATCGCTTTTTCTCTTCCTTTTCAATCTGCTTGCGCACTTGTTCGAAGGTTTTTACGGATTCAGCCGTTACGTCGTTGACCTTGATCACGTGGTAGCCGAAGCGTGTTTTTACGGGATCGCTGACTTCCCCGTTCTTAAGGCTATACGCAGCCTCTTCAAAAGGCGGCACCATTGCCCCTTTAACGAGGACACCCAAATCACCGCCTTTCGACGCCGACCCTGGGTCGTCGGAGTTGTCTCTGGCGAGCGTCGCGAAATCTGCGCCGCCCCTGGCTTCTGCGGTGATCGCTTGTGCCTTTTCTAGAGCTCGATTCACAGCTTCCTCGTCGGCTTCCTCCTTCACCGCGATTAAAATATGGCTGACCCTGCGCTGTTCCGGCACGCGAAAGCGATCACGGCTGGTCTCGTACGCTTGGAGTAGCTCCTCTTCACCGATGGTGACGTTCTCCGCCAGGTCCGTCACCGAGAGTGTCACGTACTGAACCTTGATTTGTTCCGGCGTCTGGTACAGCACGGAATTTTCCTCGTATTGCCTCTGAATGTCCGACTCGGTGATCTCGATATCGTCTCTAAATCTATCCGGCTCTATCGTGGCATAGTCGAACTCTCGGCGTTGCAACGCCAAGCGAAGGATATGCTGCAAATCCACCTCGGTGCTAAAGGCGGAGTCGGTAAAGCTGATGCGAATATGGTCCACCGTGTGCTGCTGGCGCAGGCGGTATTCGTAATCCCCCAATTGCAGGCCCAATGAGCGCACCGCGCTCTCGTAGAGGTCCGGGGCAAACTTTCCATCTCTTTGGAACTGAGGAGACGAGCGAATGAATCGGTTCAGCTGTTCGTCGCCAATTCGGTAACCGCGGCCGTCCGCATCCGACTGCAGTAGTCTCTGATCGATCAGTCCGTTGAGAACGGCTCTTCTGAATTCAGGGCTGTTTGCGATGTTCGGATCCAAGTCTGCGCCAAATAAACGGCTCATCGCCGCTCGGCGTTCTTCAAGTGCATAGCGGTAGGTTTGCTGATCGATCTCGTCGCCGTCCACGAGCGCCACGGCAACGGTGCTTGGACCCTCAAAATACTGATTGACTCCCCACAGGGCAAAGGGGATGCTGATAAGGATTACTATGAACCAAGCAATCCAGCCGGTCGCCCGACTGCGAATTTCAGTTAACATATGGACGCTCGTCTCAGGTCAAATATCAAGTTTCTCAAAAGCGAAAGGCACACAAACGCAACCCCATGCCCCGCGGCGCCGGCGCGACGGCGTACAGGATGCAATCACGCCCCGTCCTGGCGCGCCCGCGACGACCCGACGCATGTAATTACTCGAATCCAGCCCCAAAACCAGCAGTCCGCCGTCTGTGAGTGCCACCTAGGACCGAAAATTTGAGTATAAACTATCGCCGCGCAGCGAGGTGACGCTCATATACGCGGCTTCATATGTACGTGTCCGACTCCGTTTACGACGCGTTCGCTCTTCTCACGACAGAGCGACGCCTAATGGCCCACTGCGGCGCAGCCTGCGGGGCCTCGCGGTGACGCAATAAAAAAGGGCGAAAGACCTCGCCCGGATAAAAAAATCGAATGGTGGCGGAGCGGACGGGACTCGAACCCGCGACCCCCGGCGTGACA
>JBFGKR010000224.1:0-4294 GCA_041576575.1 Arenicellales bacterium
ACCCACTTTGTGGACCCCGGACCGTGGAATGGCGCGAGATCATCCACATCATCGCAAACGCGGCAGGTATCGCCAAACCGACCGTACCGGTGCCGGTTTGGGCATTGCACGCCGTGGCCACTTTCTTAGACCAGTTTGCATTTTTCCCTGTGACGCGCGATCAGCTTACCATGCTGCTACAAGGCAACACCTGCGATTCCACGACGGTCTTCGAGACCTTCGGAGTGGATGCACCCATCGCCTTTGACGAGGAGTCGTTGCAATACGTGACCCTATGAACGCGCCGCGTGTGTTCTTCAGCGTTCTCGGCGCGTGAGACCGATAATCGGATTAACCAAAGGCGACGTCTTTCCGATTACAGTTCGCTTGCGAGCAGCGCCAAGGCACGGAACAGGCCGTTGCTCATTTTTGCAAATTCGTCGTAGTTGAGCTTGTCCGGCGTGTCCGCATCGCTGTGGTAGAAGGGATAACGGTAGAAGGCGGTGTCGGTGAGCATGAGTGCGTCGTAACCCTGTTTCCAGAAGGAGCGGTGGTCGCTCCATGAGACGCCGGGAATTGCCGCGAAGGTCGCCACGGATTCCAACGGAAACTCCGAGGTGGCGCGGAATGCGCGCGCGAGCTTTCGCATGGCCCGACGGGAACTGAAATTGCTGACCAGGGCGATAAAGTTTCCACGATCGGGATAAAAGTACCGGAACAGAGGCGGATACGACTGGGAGCCCGGGTCGTGGGAGTAACTGCCCACAGTCTCGAGCGACACCATCAGTCGGATATCGTCGCCGCGTTCCCGCGCCGCGCGGGCGTATACCGCGCTGCCCTGACGAGCGGTGGTAAAGAAGGGTGGTTCCTCGTTGGTGAAGGCGACGAAGCGCACGCTGGCGACGGGCGCGATCCCGGAAAACAAACGCGACAGCTCCAGCAACGCGGCGACGCCGCTGCCGTTGTCATTGGCGCCTGGACTGCCGAACACGCTGTCGTAATGGGCGCCGATGAGGAGCAGCCTTCGGGGAAGGCGTGACCCGGTCCGCGTCACTTCGAGATTCGCGCTGCGCACGCCGTTCACGGTGTATTCCTGGGAGACGACCGTGTACCCCTGATCACGCCAGATGCGCTCGATGTAAGCGGCGGCATCGTGCAGCGCCTGGGGGCGGAACACGTTGCGCTCACCGATGGTCCCCGCCAAGTAACGCACGTGCTCTTCGAGCCGGCCTGCGGTGATGGAATCGGCATCGGAATCGGGTCCCGGTCCCGCACTCACAGACGTCGTTGTGGTCATAATGAAAGCAATCAGGCGCCGCAGGAAACTGCGGCTTGCAGTATGGGGGGCCAAAGTACAAGATACGCGATGAATACGATATTGTAATCTCTGTGAGCCGTTTGGAAAATCACTGCCGTCGACGGCCTTCCCGGTGAGGGACGGGGCGTGTTCCACAACCTGCGCACGAGCGAAGGGCGGCTCCAATACGCGAGACAGTCATGGTTGGTTCCGGTGACGACACGAATATTACGGCAGCGCTCATCCTGATCGGCAACGAGTTGTTGTCCGGCCGTACTCAGGACAGCAATCTGAGCCATCTGGCCCGGCGCCTGAACGATATCGGCATTACGCTGGAAGAGGTTCGCGTCATTCCCGATGTCGAAGACACCATCGTTGCCGCCGTCAACGAACTGCGTGCGCGAGTGAACTACGTGTTCACGACCGGTGGGATTGGACCTACGCACGACGACATTACCGCAGAGTCCGTAGCCAAAGCATTCGGAGTTCCCCTGATTCAACACCCAGAAGCCAGACGTCGTCTCATTGAGTACTTTGAAAGCCGCGGAGTGGAGGTCAACGAGGCGCGTCTGCGCATGGCCAACACTCCGCAAGGTGCGGAGTTGATCGCGAATCAGATCTCGGTTGCCCCCGGCTTTTACATAGAAAATGTCTTCGTCATGGCCGGTGTTCCGAAAGTGATGCGAGTCATGCTGGAGGAAGTCCTACCGCGGTTGAAGCACGGTCGTCCTATCAAAAACGTCACCGTTGTGTGCGACCTACCGGAAGGTACGGTGGCGGCCGGATTGCGCGCGATACAATACAGACATCCGGAACTTTCAATCGGAAGCTATCCGGGCAAATCGGAGAACGGATACCGGGTGTCCATGGTGGTGCGCGGTGCCGTCCCGGAACAGGTGTCCAGCGCAGCCCGCGACATCGAATCCCTGGTGAATGAGCTCGGTGGTCACGTGGAGCGGGATTGAGGCAGCGCTGCCCGCCTGAACAATATCGATCGGTTACCACTCACAACAACCCATGAGAGAATCACATGGCTGAAAAACGGATCATGACTTCCGAATCGGTCACCGAAGGGCATCCCGACAAGATGTGCGATCAAATCAGTGACGCCATTCTCGACGAAGCCCTGCGACAGGACCTGAACAGCAGGGTGGCGATTGAGGCCGCCGCCAAGAACGGAGGCGTTATGGTCTTCGGAGAAATGACCACGCAGGGCTGGGTCGACGTACCGCATATTACTCGTGACGTCATTAGGCAGATCGGCTACACGGATTCGCGTTATGGCATTGAATGGGAGACGTGCTCGGTGTGGACGCAGATCACCGAGCAGTCACCAGACATCTCGATCGGAGTCAGCGCCAACGCCGATCTGGACAAGGAGCAGGGAGCGGGCGACCAGGGGATGATGTTCGGATTTGCCAGCAACGAGACCCCTGAGTTCATGCCGCTCCCCATAATGCTTGCGCACAAGCTGTCCCGACGGCTTGCGCAAGCGAGGAAGGACGGGGAAATCCCGTGGCTGAGGCCGGACGGTAAATCGCAGGTCACCGTGGAGTACGACGAGACCGGAAGACCGGTTAGGGCGGACACGGTGTTGATCTCCACGCAACACGATGAGGGCATCACCCATGACGAAATTAGACGCGTGGTCATTGCGGAGATCATCCGGCCCGTGTGCAAGGATTGGCTCGACGCCGAATCGCGATTTTTCGTCAACCCCACCGGTTATTTCGTCCGCGGAGGGCCCTATGCGGACTCGGGTTGTACCGGACGCAAGATCATCGTCGACACCTACGGTGGTATGGGCAGGCACGGGGGCGGTTGTTTCTCCGGCAAGGATCCGACCAAGGTAGACCGCTCCGCTGCCTACGCGGCGCGTTACATCGCCAAGAACGTCGTCGCCGCGGAGCTGGCGCAGAAATGCGAGATTCAACTGGCCTACGCCATCGGCGTCGCCGATCCGGTATCCATCAACATCGATTGTTTCGGGACCAATGCGTTTCCCGAGAGCTGGATCACCACGATGGTGCGAAAGCACTTCCCGCTCAAGCCCGCAGAGATTCAGAGCGAGCTGGACCTGAAGCGGCCGATCTATCTGAAAACCGCCGCCTACGGGCATTTCGGACGGGACGATCCGGATTTCACCTGGGAGAAGACAGACCGGGTGGCGCGGTTAAAAGACGAAGTCGGAATGTTGAACCGATCGCAGGGGGTGTCTCGGTAGCGGGCGGCGTGGCGTGGGTCGCGAGACCAAGCCGCCCCGCAGTCACAAACCAATCGAAGGAGGAGCACCATGGCGAAATACATGTTTATGGCGTCGTACACGATACACGGCACCAAGGGTATAAAAAAAGACGGCGGAACCGACCGCAAGGAACAGGTGGACAAGATGATTCGCGGGCTGGGCGGAACGCTGGAAATGTTCTATTTTGCATTCGGCGATTACGATGTTTTCGGCATCGTTGACCTGCCGGACCACGCCACCGCCGCTGCGGTAAGCTTGACTGTCAACGCCACCGGTGCGGTACAGGTAAAAACCGTGGTGTTGCTAACTCCCGAAGAATTGGACCAGGCGGCGAAGAAGGCCGTGAGTTATCGGCCGCCGGGGGAATAATCTCCGGTTACCGAGCCGCGCCCCGCGAGGAATCTTGGACTATTCGTCAGTGCGAGCGTTGACATTCATGGGTCCCCGACCGTGTCAGCGTAAATCGCTACCCCGAGTGCCGGACTTCAATCGAAGGAACACATACTGCGCATGATCACTGTGAATTCGTCGAATTCCGGTTCCAGGCCGTGCTGCTTCATGTAGATTCGTTGGATGTCGTACGCGTCCCGTTCCAGCTCCGCGGTGCACCGGACACGTTCGTTCTCTCCGGTTTGGTACTGCACGAAATGCACCAACTCGTGAACCAACGCGGCCTTGCCGAATTCGGAACCGGTATCCACATTGTCGCGTAGGTAAACGATCTTGCGATCGCTGTGGTAGATGGCCACGACGTCCGCCTTGACCTTGTTCAA
>JBFGKR010000225.1:0-4278 GCA_041576575.1 Arenicellales bacterium
CCGATCATATCAGCGTCGAGTTGGAGCTCATGGCCGAACTCGCCAAAAGAGAAGGCGCCGCCTGGGAAAAAGGCGACAAGGACGAGGCCGCGAACATTCTTGCCTATCAGCACCAGTTCATGAGTGACCACCTTGCCAAGTGGGTACCGAGGTTCTGTTCCGAGGTGATGAAAGTCGCAGGCATGTCGTTTTATCGTGACATGGCACGATTAACCGCGGATTTTCTGGAAAGCGAACAAACGGATATTGAAAGGAGAATCGATTTCGCCAAGGAGGCGTAGTATTGGAGGGGCGTTGACGAACGACATATGATGGAGGAGCACTCGGTTCCCGAACTGCGGTTCCATCCCGTTTCCACGGAGCGTTGGGGTGACCTGCAAAGACTCTTTGGCGATCGGGGGGCCAGTCGCGGGTGTTGGTGCATGCGCTGGCGCTTGCCGAGGGCGCAATTCGAGGCCCAGCGCGGCGAATCGAATAGGAATGCCCTGCGTTCGGGAATTCGTTGCGGGCGTGTATGCGGGATAATGGGCTATCTCCATGAGCAACCCGTGGCATGGTGTTCAGTGGGACCCCGCGAGCATCTTTGCGGTCTTAGCGTCTCTGACTTGCTTGCCCGGGTCGACGAAAAACCGGTTTGGTCGGTCGCGTGCCTTTTTGTCGCCAAGCGATACCGGAACCGGGGCCTGTGTCTGGCGCTGTTAAAAGCGGCCGTCGAGTACGCCGGCCAATGCGGCGCCGAGATCGTCGAGGGATATCCGATCAGGCCGCGGGAGGGCGACATCAGGGTTCCGGCCGCGGTAACCTGGACCGGTCTTGAATCGGTGTTTACGGCGGCCGGTTTCGTCGAAGCCGCACGGCGAGTCGCGATGCGCCCGATCATGCGGTTTTATCTTCAGCGCACCCCCCAAGGTTAACCGACACGGACGCTTTGTTTTCAAAGACGCGATGGAGGTTCCGCTATGCTGCAATGCAGCAGCTCGCCACCTTTGATGGCGCAGACTAGCGCAATGCAACGTCACGATTACGCCGCCGCCAACGCACGCGATAGGCGTGATGCAGCGATATGGAGTAGGATATCGACGCGTGGTGCAAAAAGGTGCCGTTGACGCCATGGTCGATTCGCGATTTCTTCTCATCCCTTTACTGTCCCTGCTGTTGGCGGTGGGCACTCCGGCGGCCGCGGAGGGGGAGCAGACCGAGACGCTGCGCATCGGACTGACGCCGGTATTTCTGGATAACAAGTTGTCCATCCTGAGAACCTGGCAGCGCTACCTGGAAAAACACCTCGAACGTCCGGTCGAGTTCGTTCAACGGCCTACCTACCGGGAGATTACCGATCTTCTGCTCGCGGGGGACATTCAAAGCGCATGGATCTGTGGATTCCCATTTGTTCGCTATGCACGCCAGCTTCAATTATTGGCGGTTCCCTTGTATCGCGGGCAACCGCTGTACCGGTCTTATCTGATCGTTCCGGCGAGCGACGCATCGACGCGCAACATCTCCGATCTTCAGCACAAGGTATTTGCCTATTCGGACCCGGACTCGAACTCGGGATATCTTGTTCCCCGCGTGAGGTTGCGACGCCTGGGATACAATCCAGACACTTTTTTTTCGCGAACATTTTTCGCCTGGGCCCATTACGATGTCGTGATGGCGGTGGCTGAAGGGGTGGCACAAGGCGGTGCGGTGGACGGTTACGTTTGGGACACGCTGCGACAGATGCATCCTGAAATTACGCAGCGTACGCGGATCGTCAATAGATCGCGCACGTTTGGTTTTCCGCCTTTGGTGGTACACAGCTCGCTACCGGAGGAGGAGGTTGGTTTGTTACGCCATGTGATGTTGAAAATGACAGAGGAACCCGACGGTATCGCGCTACTGCGACAACTCAATTTGGATGGGTTTATAACTGGAAACACGGAGTTATATGAAGGAATCAGAAAAAACGTGCTTTACATGAACAGGGCTGAGCTCAATGTTTGGCAAAATCAGCTTACGGTACGAGGTACCGATTAGCCTCAGTCTCGCCATCCTGCTGACCAGTCTAGTTATCGGGAGTGTGCTGATATGGCGATCCTATGACGAGGTGCGCAACGATCTCTTCCGGAGCTCAGTAGAAATCGGCACGGTGCTAACACGGACTTTAGCTGAAGCGCTGCAGCACGATGATGTCTGGCAGGCGTATCAGATACTTCGATCCGCGGGATTTAAGTTATACATCGTTTTGGATGACCAGCATCGCATTTTTGTCTCTAATAAGCCCACACAATTTTCGATGTTGAGCGAGCTGCGGACGCTGGGACCGGAGTTCAGCGCTTTGCAGGCCAAGATCGAGAACCACACCTCATTGACGCCATTCCTGCACGAAAGAAGCGAGGACGAATGGCTGTATGTCGTGATGCCGATCGTCGACGATGGTATTCAGATCGCGCATTTAGTCATTGGTTATCCGCGAACCATCTATTGGCCGCATCTGTTGAACATCGCGAAGCGCGTCGGATTGACATCGCTGTTCGTCATACTGTTTCTGGTTCCCGTCGGTTGGTGGGTGGGAAAACGGACTGTCGATCCGTTGGTGCAGCTGTCACAAGTCATGAGCCAGGTCGGTAGTAAACAGCTGGACGACATTATCTACCAGCCATTGGACCGGGACGATGAAATCGGCCGGCTCGGTCAGAGCTTTGACGCCATGATCAAGGAGCTGAAAGAGAAGCAGAACCTGGAGGGGCAAGTAATTGTGTCGGAAAGGCTCGCCGCCATAGGGCGGCTCGCCGCCGGCGTCGCACACGAGATCAACAACCCGCTGGGCGGAATGATGAATGCGATCAGCACGCACCGTCGCTTTGGGCCGTTAGATCCCGCAACCGAGAAGACTATGATTCTCCTCGAACGGGGACTCAAACACATTCACGAAACCGTCTCCGCCTTGCTGGTAGAGGCGCGCCAAGAGAGTCATGACTTGACGCCTGAAGACATAGACGATGTTCGTGTATTGGTGCAATCCGATGCACAGAAAAAAGGACTGCAGTTGGTGTGGGACAATAGATTGGACAAACCGCTTTCCCTGCCCTCGACACCGGTACGGCAGGTGTTGATGAATCTCTCGTTGAACGCGGTGCAGGCGGCCGAACAGGCTGGGCAAGTGACGCTCAGCGTGGCGCGCGTCGATGGTTTGTTGGAAATATGCGTGTCCAACGACGGTGTAACCGTGTCGAATGAAGAGATCGGTCGCCTGTTCGAGCCATTCGCCCACAACCGACCCGGCGGTACCGGCCTCGGGTTGTGGATCACTTACCAAATCGTTCAGCAGTTCGGCGGCGACATATATGTGCATAGCGAACACGGCACTACTTCTTTTAAGGTGCATTTGCCTCTGGAGGCCGCCGCGTGAGTACCGCCTCGAACAAATCGCTATGCCTGGTGGAGGACGACCCCATCATGGGGGAGTCCTTGGCTCATCGTTTGGCCCTCGAGGGACTGGACTGCGATTGGCACCGAGACGGCAAGAGCGCATTGAACGCCCTGCGGCAGCGTTCTTACGAGGCCCTGATCAGCGACATCCGTCTACCGGACCTGAGCGGAGAAGACATATTTCAGGCGCTTTACGACGAGCACGTGCTATTACCCCCCACCTTGTTCATCACCGGTTACGGGTCGATTGACCAGGCGGTAAGATTGTTGCGTCTCGGTGCCCGCGATTACATTACGAAGCCGTTTGATCTTGACCAGCTCATGGAGAAGCTGCGAATCATCTCACCAACCCTGTTCATCGACGACGAATGGCAGGGCTTGGAACCGGTTTTGGGCACCTCAGTGGCCATGCGCCGGATTCAGAAAATGGCACACGTGCTCGGAGAGCACCGGGTCGGTGTCCTGCTTACCGGAGAATCGGGCGTTGGCAAGGAGTATGTGGCGCAATACATACACGGCATTACGGATGAAACCGGTTGTCTGCCCTTTATATCGGTGAATTGTGCTGCGGTTGCAGAGACCCTGCTCGAGGCTGAGTTGTTCGGTCATGAAAAAGGGACCTTCACCGGCGCCGTTCAGTCCCGTCGCGGTGTATTCGAGCGCGCTGACCAGGGCACGTTGTTTCTCGACGAAGTCGGGGAAATGTCGGCGGGTATGCAGGCTAAGTTACTGCGCGTCCTCCAAGGGGGTGACTTCGAACGCGTGGGTGGCCACAAACGGATAGAGGTGGACGTACGGGTAATCTGCGCCACCAATCGCGATCTTAAAGCGATGGTCGACGACGGTTCGTTTCGTGAGGACCTTTTC
>JBFGKR010000226.1:0-4268 GCA_041576575.1 Arenicellales bacterium
CCCTCCCCGCTTCGTCGCCGAACAGCCAAGAAAGTATGTCACTAGGCAAACGATCGTCGCAGACGCTTCGGCCGTGGGCGATTCGTGCACGCAGCTTGCGGTAGCTCGCATCGTCGGGGGTGACGAACTCCTCGCGCGCGTACGACTTCCAATCTTCCCGGGCGATGCGTGCCGCCGCGAGCGAGAGGCCGAATTGTCGCTTAATCGTCGCCGTTAACGTTTCCAGTACGCCGTGGACGTCGGGTTGGCGGACGGTCGCAAGCAGAACCTCGTGTATTTGTCGATGAAGCGTCTCATTCTTTCGCGCGTTCGCGACCAGCGCGTTCAATTTTTTGTTGAGCGCGGCGTTGTGCGCACGTAACTCCAGAACCTGGCGCTCAACCAGCGACACGCCGGTTCCAGCATCGTGCGGCACCGTAAGGTCCACGAGCAAATCAGGGTGGTCAACGAAGAAATCCCTGTGAGCGCGCAAGTAGTCGACGACCTTGTGTTCGTCGTACATTGCATCCACCTGCTCTGTTCTCGGCTTTTGCGTCATCGATCCTCCAACTGCGTCAATGTGTTATGTCAGTTCTATTTCTCCATCGAATACCGATTGCGCCGGCCCGGTCATGTGTACCGGCAATGCGTCACCGGACCATCGAACCCGCAGCGATCCTCCCGGTAAATCGACGGTGACGGAATCGTCCAGCAAGCCACGCTTCCGTCCCGCCACCACGGCGGCGCACGCGCCACTGCCGCAGGCCATGGTCTCCCCCACTCCACGTTCGTAGACTCGCAAACGGATGTGATCGCGGGAACAGATCTGCATGAAACCCGCGTTGACCCGTTCGGGAAATCGCGGATGGCGCTCTATCAAAGGGCCTTGCTCCGCGACCGGGGCGCGGGCCACGTCCTGTACTAGTTGCACCGCGTGGGGGTTTCCCAGAGACAACGCCGATATTTCTATATTTTCCGGACCCAGGAGGAGATCGTACACGTCCTGAAGGCGCTCGGCGACAAACGGTACGTCCTCCGGTGCGAATCGGGGTACCCCCATATTCACGCTCACTTCACCATTATTTGTGAACTTGACGGCCAAGACTTCGGTTGCCGTCTCTAATTTCATCTCCTTTTTCTGCGTCAGTCCGCGTTGGCGCAAAAATAGCGCGAAACAACGTGCTCCATTTCCGCATTGCGCGACCTCCCCGCCGTCGGCATTAATGATGCGAAAGCGAAAATCCGCGTCGCTCAGAGACGCCCGCTCGGCCATCAAGATCTGATCGCACCCTACCCCAAGGCGCCGGTCCGCAAGGAATTTGGCTCGTTTGCGATCCATCGAAACCGCTTGCGATATTGCGTCGATAACAACAAAATCGTTGCCCAGCGCTTGCATTTTCGTGAACTTCACGCGCATTGATTACAGGTACTGAGCTATATTTCTATATGTAATTCCGGTGTCAACCGAAGGTGATGAAATCGTACCTAAACGACAAGTTCCACGATCTGAAAACGCATCCCAGGAAGAGCGTGCGCGTTTCCGCCGGCATTCTACTGGTAATAGGCGGTATTTTTGGAGCCCTGCCAGTCGTCGGCTTCTGGATGTTACCGCTGGGCGCCATTTTGTTATCCGTGGACTTCCCTCTGGTAAGAAGAGCAAATGCGAGACTGCGTGAATTGTGGACTCGACTCAGAGCGACGTTGTGACATCGCCCCGCCGGCCCCGCATGGTAGCAAAAAACTAACTACCCGCAATCCGGCCGTAGGCCACCAAATGCCGATCTCCAAGACGATGAACCTCGAAATGCCCCAAGCCGGCGTCAATCAGCTGCGCGCGCACTTCTTCTACGCGATAGGAGGCGAGTAGAGAATGAAAAAAATCGCACTTCAAGATCGCCGGCTCATTGCCGGAGTGGCGTTCAACGACGTCTCTGGCGCGAGACTCGTCTTTCGGACGCTCTAGATCCATCACCAGCACCGGTGCGTCCGGTTTTACGCATCGCTTGATCGTACGCCACAGGATCTGCGGATCCGCCATGTGGTGCAACAAGCTGTTACTTACGGCGGCGTCGAACGAGCGTCGCGAAACCGCAGGAGGCGGTTCTTGGCCGAGACGCCAACGGATCGTCCGTATGCGGCTCGTCATGCCGGCCCGCGCCACTGCCCTGGAGGCCAACTCAATCATGGCGTCGGCGCCATCGATCGCCACTAGTTGCAGTTCCGGATACGCACCGGCAAAGCGAATCGGAATGTCGGCGGGTCCGCACCCGAGATCAATCATCCACTCGCCGTGGAAATTCGGAAAACAGCGCGCGAAGGTATCGAGGAACAAGATATTCGGTTGCGCGAAGTCGGCGTTGGCGTAGGCCTCGGCCTGCATGACGCCATTCATTAATTCCGGCTCCGGGATGCGCTTCATGAACCAATTAAGGCGTGGTGAACGATTGTTGGTAAAATGGCGGCGGTGCGGTGGAACTCCGCCCGACGACTCTGGCATGGAAACCTTACTTCAAGACCTGGTCTTCGTCTACGGTAGCTTGCGGCGCGGGCAGCGTAACCATCACTTTCTCGGCGCGTCGCGCTTTCTGGGCATGCACAAAACCGCGCCCGACTACACCATGCTCGTCGTTGGCGCGTATCCGGGGGTCATCGCTCGCGGTCAACACTCGATCGTCGGCGAAATATACCGCGTCTCCGCCGCCACCCTGGCGCAATTGGACTTGCTCGAGGAATGCCCGGAGGCGTACGAGCGCAAACGCATCGTCACCAGCGCCGGTCGCGCCTGGATGTATCTTTATCGACACGCAACAGGGGCTGAACCGGTCGTTCACGGCGGCGATTGGTCGCGCTATTCCCCCGGCGCCCCTTCGAATACGTCGAACAGACCATACCAATCGTAATCCCCTGCGCCGATGGCGACGAACCAAGGGTTGAGCAGGGATTTCTTGTTGTATCGAAGCGGAGCGCCGGTGCAATCAGTAAGCTTGCCACCGGCGGATTCGAGTACGCACTGAGCTGCGGCCGTGTCCCATTCGTACGTCGGTCCCAGCCTCGGATACACATCCCCCCGACCCTCGGCGATTAGGCATATCTTTAGCGCACTGCCCATATTAGTGATGTGGTAACCGCCCTCTTGCCGTTCCAATCTTGCCAAAAACCGAGCCAGCGATTCCCGTGCATGGGATCGGCTGGCGACGACCTTTGCGGGCCCTCCGTGATACTCGCGGGCCCGAATTATCTTGGGTTGCCCGCAACCGTTCGCACAATACGCGGCCCCGCCTTCGAACGCCCAGTGCGTCAATCCCTTTATCGGCGTGTGCACCACGCCCAACACCGGTCGGCGATCCGCAACAAGAGCGATGTTTACCGTGAATTCACCGTTTCGCTTCACGAATTCCCGGGTTCCGTCTATGGGGTCGACCAACCAAAACTGCTTCCAGCCTCTGCGACCCCTGTAGCATTCCTCGGCGGATTCCTCCGATAAAACAGGCGCCTCGCCGTCCAGGTTCGTCAGCTCGTTGATAATGAAGTCGTGCGAAGCGCGATCGGCGGTGGTTAAGGGCGACCCGTCGCTCTTGGTATAAACATCGAATCCGCGCTCGTATATATCCAGTATTCGTGCACCCGCCTCCTGGGCGACGCGGCTCACCTCCGACACCAAGACCGGGAAATCACACGTGTTGAACATCTTATTTTTCCAGATGACTCTGCAGTAAATACACCGCCGCAATACTTCGCGCCTCGACGAAATCTTCCTGCGCCAAAAGAGCGGCGCAGTCCTCGAGCTTCCACGGCACCCGCTCAATCGCTTCCGGTTCATCCCCGGGTATGCGCTCCGGGTATAGATCCTCCGCGAGCACGATATGCGTCTCGAAATTGGCATAACCCGGGGCGAGTGACACCGTTTTCAACTTGGTCAAGCGGCGAAATCCGAACCCGACTTCTTCTTTCAACTCACGCTCCGCTGCGGATTCGAGCGATTCGCCCTCCTCGATGAGCCCTTTAGGAAACGCCAGCTCGTACCGATCAAGCCCGGCGGCGTATTCCCGCACCAATAGCAAAGTATCGCCTTGCAACAAGGGTATAATCATAACCGCGCCGATTCCGCGGCTGAAGAGGCGCTCATACTCGACCTCGGCGCCGTTGTCGAACCGGAGGCCCACGCGCTCGATCGAGAACATCCTGGTGCGAGCGATGATCCGGCGGCTGGTAATCTGAGGCTTCACGGTCGTTCGAATTACGAGTAGCTTAACGTCGGGGACATTATAGCCAAGAACGCAGCGCTCAGC
>JBFGKR010000227.1:0-4267 GCA_041576575.1 Arenicellales bacterium
GGAAACTTTCTCCGCGCCCTCCGGAGCCCATGACGATTACGTCAAAAGCCACGGGGGGCTCGCCCCACCCCACGTCCGCCATGTCGCGCAGACAAAGAGCCACGATGCGCCGATAGAGGTCGTTATTGATGCGCGTAATCAGTGCTTGGACCTCCGGGGCCGGGACCGCGTCGGCGCACAATTGCTGGGCGACCTCTACCTGGGCTTGTTTGGTGTATTGCATGCCCTCGACCGTTTCTGAGTGGGTGAGGACCTCGATCTGCCTCACCATCTGGCTGGCCGCCATGGCCAAAGCGTGATGCAACTGCAGGCCGCCCACGACGCCTCCGTTCTCATCCACGACCGGCATGTGCCGCAGGCGGCCACGCCGCATCTTTGCGATAGCGTGGTAGAGCAGGTCGTCGTCGCGGACTGCCTGAACCGGACGGGACATGACTTCGGTCACCGGCACCGCTGCGTCCACGCGGAAGATCATGCGGCGCACCACGTCTTGCTCGGTGATGATCCCGCACGGCTCGCCGTTGGCGTCGATGATCACGACGCTGTCTGCTCTGACCTCCCGCATACGGCGCACGGCGTCGCCGCAAGAGGTCGCGATCGGCACCGTTATCGGCGCCGGCCCCATGTGGTCGCGCACCACGCGTGTAAAAACGGCAGTATGAGACAGCATGTTCGATCTACAGTTCAGAACCTATATCGACAGGCATCTCCGTCGGCGATTCAGCGTTGCGTCCGACATTCTATGGCACCTTTGCTCCGTAAACGTTGTGCCCCTTGTGGCAATCCCTGCTGCGTCGTGTTGCGACTGTTTCACGAGTCCCGGTAGACAGGCGTTGTGTGCGTACCGCGTTTCCTCAATTTGTCGATTCTCCGACGCTCACGCGGCCTCGGAGCAGACGGTAACGAATTTTTTCGATATCGTCCGCAACGCACCCCGTGCTCCCTCTCGTTGCCCGTTCAAATCGCCGCCGACGCGACGAACACGGGCCCGAAGATTCGGGGTAGGCCTGCCACCTACCAGGATTATTGGCATAAGCGGTGGATTTTGCTAGCTTCCGGGTCGGGCAATTCCTCCTCAGTTAAAATTAACTAAACGCTCCGTGGGTCTCGTTTTCGTCTCGTTCATCGCGCCTCAACTCCGCCCGTGAAAACACCGCCCGTTACTACGTCCCTGATTATTGTTTGCGTGTTGCTGGCGCTAGCGTCGGGATTCGGCAGCAAGCTCGATTTGTTGGGTCCTTTTTTCATCTCCGAACGGCTCGATTCGTTCTTACCGGAAATCAGGGAGGGGCAGCTCTGGCGGTTGGCGACGCCCATTCTCGTCCACTTTGGCCCGCTACATATCGCTTTCAACATGCTCTGGCTTTGGGAGCTTGGGGGCGCGCTGGAAAATCGCTTAGGGTCGGGCCACCTCGGGACGATGGTGGTGGTGCTCGGAAGTTTCTCCAATCTCGCGCAGTATCTGTATCAGGGCCCGGCGTTTGGCGGCATGTCCGGCGTCGTTTACGGCCTCTTGGGGTATTTCTGGATGCAGGGCCGCTTTAACCCCAAATTTGGCATGGTGTTACACAAACACATCGTTCTCATGATGCTCGTGTGGTTCGTCGTCTGCTGGTTGGGAATCGTCGGCGACATCGCCAACATGGCCCACACCGTGGGGTTGCTACTCGGAACCGTTTGGGGTTTTTCCACGGCGCGTCTTCGCACGCCGTGATTCTATTTCTGCAAGGTCTGCAAAAACTTTTTCATGGCCCGTTGCTGCGCCTCTACGATCTCCTTTGTGGAATCGGATAATTGCTGCATCAGCTGCTCGCCTTGTTGCTGCCAGACCACATTGAGTTGTTCCGCCTCCACGCTCTTAAGCGTCTCCAACCACTGGCCCCATATTTGTTCTTGCGCCGCGGACCATTGTCCGAACAGCTCCTGCAGGGCAGGAAAGTAATCTTTGATGTCCGGCGCGCTCTTTTGCTGCGCGACGCCCGCCCACATTTTCATGAGGTCGGACTGTGCGTCCAGGGTCTGGCGCAGGGACCGTTGCCAGAAATCGAGACCCCGACTCCACGCGTCTGCCGGCGATTCAGGGGCCGTCGGCGGCGCCCACGATTTCCATAGACTTTCCTGTGTGTCCGCCCACGTTTTAAAGATTTTCTCCGCGTCATCGGCCCAAGTCATGACATTTCCTCCAAGGTAGACCAAGTCCTAACTGTAACCGGTTTCCGGCCCCACGCCCAGACGCATGCCGCCGATTTCCGCATCGTCCGCGTCGCGCTGAGCGCGACGCGGCGGCCGAGGCAAAAACATAATGGATACATGGCGCATCGCACTCGACAGGCGAGGAGCGCAAAAACCGCAACACTGCTACACTATAGTACCCCATGGAAGTAAAACGAAAACAATGTTTCAGTCCCAAATACTCCGGAGTTGCGTCGTCGTTTGTATGCTTTACTTTGCCACCGGGTGCGCGAGCCTGCACACGCGCGAGCCGGCGCAACCCGGGCCGGACGAAATCGGATTAAATGAGCGCGATCCCTGGAAGGGATTCAACCGGGCCGTGTACAAGTTCAACGATCGTTTCGACGACTGGTTCATGGAGCCCGCTGCACGGGGTTATCGCCGCGTCATGCCCACGCCGCTGCGGCTTGGCGTTGGAAACTTCTTCCGCAATCTGTTTGAGCCGACAACTGTTGTTAATGCCTTGTTGCAAGGCAAGGTGCGTCAGGCTTTATCCGACACCGGACGATTCCTGATCAATTCGACCGTGGGCGTGTTGGGACTTTTTGACGTCGCCTCCAAGGTTGGCGTGGAGCGCCATGAGGAAGATTTTGGGCAGACGTTGGCGGTCTGGGGCGTCGGCTCGGGACCTTATTTGGTATTGCCGTTTCTCGGACCCAGTAGTGTGCGGGATGCATTCGGCCTCCTACCCTATTGGTATTACACCGACCCGCGATTGGCGGTAGACAGTCTCGGAACGCGCGCTACGCTTATAGGTCTTGATTTCCTGGATTATCGAGCGCAGTTGCTCGGCGCAACCAAGGTATTGGACATGCAACTGGATCCCTACGTCTTCGCTAGGGAGAGCTACCGGCAAAAGCGTATCGATCAAATATTCGACGGCGATCCTCCGTTGGAGCCGCCGCCCTTCTAGCGTGGAAATTACACTGAAACCGGCGATACCAGCTGACGTCGATTCGTTTGCCATGGGAGATCTAATCGAGGACGGAATTGAAGCGCGGGGACGGGCTTGCCGCCGGTACCGGCGCCGCGGATTCTCGGACGCGCGCGGGGGGGCGTCGCTCAACTCAAGGGGAAGTCTGCCCGATCCCCGCGTCGAGCCAGACCCGTGATGCATGGACCGGCGTTTAAGTTCTTGACGCTATGCGCGCGCTGTTTCCGGAAATAAAACCCAACGAGAGCTTTTATCTCGCTGTCGATCCGCCCCACGAATTGTATGTGGAGGAGTGCGGTAATCCACAGGGCATTCCGATTGTATTTTTACACGGGGGGCCCGGCGCCGGGTGCGAGCCTTATCATCGCCGTTTTTTTGACCCAGAAATATATCGCATCGTGCTGTTCGATCAGCGGGGAGCAGGGAGATCCAGGCCCCACGCATCGCTCGAACGCAATACGTCCCAAGATCTCGTGTCCGATCTTGAACGTATCCGTGAGCGGTTAGGTATAGATCGCTGGGTGGTGTTCGGCGGCTCATGGGGGTCGACACTCGGCTTGTTGTACGCGGAGGCCCATCCACAGCGGGTGCTGGCGCTCATTTTGCGAGGCATATTCCTCTGCCGGCGGCATGAAATCGATTGGTTTTACCAACAGGGCGCAAATAGAATCTTCCCTGACTACTGGCACGACTTCATCGCGCCGATACCGGAAATCGAAAGGGACAGGCTGGTCGAGGCTTATTACGAGCGCTTAACCGGCGATGACGAGCTCGCGCGCATGGCAGCGGCGAAGGCTTGGTCGTTGTGGGAAGGACGGTGTGTTACGTTGCTTCCAAGCGCACAGGTGAGGGAGTTCTTTGGATCACCGCATGTAGCCTTGAGTCTCGCTCGTGTCGAAGCGCATTATTTCGTGAATGATTGTTTTCTTGCACCTAACCAAATCTTGCGCGATGCGCACCGGCTGGCGAATGTGCCGGGCATCATGGTGCATGGACGCTACGACATCGTATGCCCGCTCGAAAATGCGGTGCAGCTCAAGAAAGCGTGGCCCAAGGGCCGGCTCGTCGTTGTGCCGGACTCCGGTCATGCCGCGAGCGAAC
>JBFGKR010000228.1:0-4253 GCA_041576575.1 Arenicellales bacterium
ATATACATGTGCCCCTATGCGCGTTTTCAAAGCGCGATGTTCGACAAAGACACGCTAATCATCTCTTACGACGTTGTTCGCGGTGAACCACGAGGGTCGCGTAAGCGAGGGATAGATCCGCGGAAAAAGGGCCTGGGCGACTGTATAGACTGTACGCTTTGTGTTCAGGTGTGTCCTACGGGCATCGATATCCGCGATGGGCTGCAATATCAATGCATCGGGTGTTCCGCCTGCGTTGACGCCTGCGACGAAGTTATGGACAAGATGGGTTACCCCAAAGGACTTGTGCGTTACACCACCGAAAACGCGCTGCACGGAACTAAAACCGCGATCCTGCGTCCGCGGGTTGTCGTTTACGCGGGCATACTGATAGGGATGATCGCCGTCGTCGGGTATTCAATAGCGAATCGCGTGCCGCTTGCCCTGGACGTAATCCGCGATCGCAACGCCCTTTACCGGGAAACCTCGGACGGCTTGGTGGAAAACGTTTACACGTTGAAGGTCATCAATATGGACGAGCGTGACCATCGTTTTCGGCTGCTCGCGTCCGGCCTGGAATCCGTAAAGCTTGAAATGGATCACGAAACTTTCGACGTCCCCGCCGGGCAGGTGCGCGAGTTGTCGGCTCGATTGCAAATTGACCCGATGGTTCTTAACAAGGCAAGCAACGAGGTCTTCTTTGAGTTGCGCGCGCTCGATGACGACGGTTTGAGCGTCCGTGAGGCAGCCCGTTTTCTGGGTGCGGCGGTTCCGCGATGAAGACGGCCGCGCCGGTACCGACGACACCCTGGTATCGACAGCCCCTGGTGTGGTTGATAATCGCAATACCTCTTTCTGCGGTAATCATGAGTTCAATTACGATCTTTCTGGCGGTGATCAGTGATGACGGAACGATCGCCGACGACTACTACCGTCGGGGGCTGGAAATCAATCGTTCACTGCGACGCGACCGCACCGCGGCGATGTACCATCTGAACGCGGCCGTGATCGTAAAGACCGATGAGCAACGCGTGTACGTACACCTGCAGGCTCATGAGAGCTTCGCCTTTCCGAGTCAAATCCGGCTCCGACTTTCGCACGCGACCCGGCAAGGGTTCGACCAAGACTTGGTTTTGCACCGCAACGGAGGTCGTTCCTACGAATCCAATTTGACAGAGTTACCTCAAGGACGATGGTATTTAACGCTCTCCCATGGGGGATGGCGTTTGAACGGGTTGCTGAACGTCCCGGCGCAGTACGAGGTGTTTCTGCGGCACGATCCGGAGCTTAAAAATGAGCAGTCTGTTAAGGCTTCGTCGGTGTTATGATGGTATTGTTTAAGGCGCGCGATTTCGCTTCTGCAGCAGCCGTTGCCACGATTCTCGCTGGGTCACGTGCGGGTGTCGTCACGACCGCCCGGAAGGCTTAATTGACGCGTACTGACCGATAAACATTAGATTTCGGAGATCAGGTATGGCCAATGTCCTGGATAGAATTCGTGAGGACCACATCAACATGGCACGCCTGCTGGAACTGATCGATGTTGAGACCGAGAAGGCGCGCGAGGACGAAATGCCGGATTTTCTCATGCTCGAGCACGTGATGCGGTATATGACGAGTTATTTGGATCAGATGCACCACAATGTGGAGGACGCCATATTCCGTCGAGTGACGAAGCGCGACACCAAGGCCGAAGCAATAGTGGATGAGCTGTCAAAAGAACACGACCGCTTAAAGCTAATCGGCGGGCAACTATACGATTTGATTTGTGCCGCGCAAAATTCGGATTTCGTGCGCCGCGATGACTTTATTTCGTTGGCGAGTGAATACACCCAAATTCTACGAGCGCACATGGGAAGAGAAGAACAAGATATCCTCAAGCGCGCGCGGAGGGTCCTTACGCAGAAAGATTTTTCGGAAGTCGAAGCCGAGGTCGACGCCATCCACGATCCGTTGTTTGGCGAGGTCGTCGAGAGCGAGTACAGGGGACTTTACGCCTATATTATGGCGCAACAAGACAGCGCAAACGAGGCCAGAAAATAGCAAAGCGTAGCTTTGCCGGAAAGATTCGCGGCTCGAGCCGGCACTCTGTTTGCTAATCGAACCCCTGCGGATCCTGCGTCCGGCTGCGTGTTTTTTTGGCCGTCATCCGGAGTTCTTGAGTCGGTGTTTGGGGGGCGCCGGTTTCACGCGGGGATCGCGTCTCGTGGTCGTCCTTGCACGGGCCGTCTTCGTCATCCAAGAGTATGCGGTGGGCGGGACCCTCGAGATCATCGAACTGCCCGGACTTGACCGCCCACAGCAACGCGCCGACGATGACGCTCACCAGAACTAACGATAACGGCACAAGTAACCACAAGATTTCCATTGCATCAATCGGCCGCTTGGGGAAGCGCCGCACCAGATGGGAACTTCGGCGGGCCGTTCCGGCCGCGTCCAATCAGGCGCGCGGCGTTTCCGACCACGAGTAGAGAACTGGCCGACATACCGATTGCGGCCAACCAAGGCGGGACCATGCCCGCTGCGGCGGCGGGCAGCGCGAGAAGATTGTAGCAGCCGGCCCATATCAGGTTCTGGCGCACCACGGTCATTGTGCGTTTAGCCAATTTGTACGCACGGAAGAATGAATACAAACGATCACCGATGAGTACGAAATCCGCGTGTGTCCGCGCCAGATCGGCGCCCGCCCCCATGGCGATCGATACGTCCGCGGTGGACAACACCGGTGCATCGTTCACACCGTCGCCAATCATGGCAACGCGGCATCCCTTCGCCTGCAGACGACGGACGCCGCTGACTTTCTGCTCCGGAGTCAGCTCCCAATCCCGGTCCTCGATTCCGATCTCGTCTGCGATTTTCCTGACGACTCCCTCGCGATCACCGGAATACACTGCAACACGAACGCCCGATTGCGCCAAGGCCCGAATCGTCTTGTCCGCATCGGCTCGTAAACGGTCGCTGAACAACAACGCGGCGTGCACTCGGTGATCGTCCGCCAGTAGGGCAACGGTGCTCTCGCCGGCCTCCATGTTGTCAATCGGAACGCCGGTTTTCTCTGTCAGATACTTGACACTCCCCAGGTGGTATCGCCGATGATCCACGGTTCCCGTGATTCCTCCGCCGGCAGCCGTCGTCACCTCAGTGGCTCGCCGGACCGGGAGGCTTCTCGCTGCGGCCGCGATTGCCTGCGCGATCGGATGTTGCGAGAAAACCTCCAGCGCGGCGGCGATGGACAATATTTCGTCCCGCTCCAAACTCGACAGTGGGCGGACCTCCTCCAGTCTGATTTCGCCCTCGGTTAGCGTGCCGGTTTTATCGAACACAGCGATATCGATTCCGGCGAGACGCTCGAACGCGTCACGGCCGGTGACGAAGGCGCCCACCTCCGCAAGGGCGTTGAACGCCGCGGTAAACGCTGTGGGGGTGGCCAGCGATAAGGCGCAGGGACAGGTAACGACCAAAACGGAGACCGTAATCTCGAGCCAGCGCTGTGGTTCTTGATGCCACCAGTAGAATCCGACCGCCGACGCCGTAATTACGACGCAGAGTACGAACGCAGACGCCACTCGGTCGGCCAGTCGGGTCAGCCTCGGTTTTTCGCGTTGGGCACGCTCCGCCATCCGCACGATCTGCGACAGCAGGGTGTCATCCCGCGTCGCGGTGACCCGCAACTCGAGCGGGTGTTCGATATTTACGGAACCCGCGAGCACGCGGTTCCCGGGTTTCTTCGGCACCGGCCGGCTTTCCCCGGTCAGCAGGGTCTCGCTTAAGCTGGAGCAACCGCTGGTTACCACGCCGTCCGCGGGCACCTGCGCGCCGGCGAATACACGAACTCTCTCGCCGAGCTGCAGATCCGCGGCCGCGATCGTGTCGACGTCTCCGTCGCCGCGTAGACGGTGAGCGAGGTCCGGCGTTACACGGGCCATGGCGTCGAAATGGCGCATGCTTCGCTGGCGTGCGGCGAGTTCCAAGTAGCGCGCTGTCAAGAGAAAAAACGTAAACATGGCGACTGCGTCGAAATACACCTCGCCATCGCCCCGCCACACTGTCCATGCGCTGCCTGCGAATGCGAGAGATATCCCCAGCGAGACCGGAGTGTCCATGCCGGGTTGCAGACACCTCAATTCACGCCACGCACGGAGGAAGAAAGGAAAGGCGGCGTATAGCAAGATAGGCAGGGTCAGAATTAAGCTTGCCCAGTGAAACAACGCGCGATGGGCATCAAAAATGTCATCGGATCCTCCAAAGTACATCGCCACCGCGAGCATCATTAC
>JBFGKR010000229.1:0-4231 GCA_041576575.1 Arenicellales bacterium
AGATCCTGACAGCGTATGGCGCAAACGCTCGACGTGTCCAAGGCCACGGCGTGGCACGTGTAATGTTTCCGGGCGACGGCGTTGAATCCCATGAGGTCGCCGGGGAGGTGAAAATCTATAATCTGCTCTTCGCCGTCCGGGGTGATCTTGTAGGTCTTGAATGCCCCAGATCGTACCGCGTACAAAAACTCGAAATCGGAACCCTCGTTGAAAAGTTCCTGCCCACGTTTGAGCAGTTTTGGATATGCGGTGATACGCAGCGACTCGCGGGTCTCTTCGCGCGACAAGCCCTTGCCTAAACAGACAGCGGCCCGATCGCAGCTGTGACATTGCCCGGCCTGTCGTGGGAACTGGACGATTCGGGTCTCGTGACTCATGCCAATCCTCCTAATCGTGCGTTTATTTCCTTGTTCTTATACACGTCCCCCTTGCTCGCTGGGAATGCGCGATTCCACGTACGTAGTTCCACATATGGAACAACCAAGTTGGTTCAACGACGCTGTCGACGCGACAATGCTTCCTGGATGTGCTCGATAAGCGATTGATTGCGAAAAGGCTTTGTCAGAATGATGGAGGCCCCGGCGGACTCCGCGCGGCTCACCAGGGTGTCGTCCCGTTGAGCGGTGATCATCACGGTGGGAATAGTCATGCCGCGTTTGTCCAGTTCCTCCAGCAACTCCACGCCGTTCATGCCCGGCATGCGCAGATCTACGATCAGGCAGTCCTCGTCGGAACCCTTGAAGTCATCCAGAAATTCCGGCGCCGAGGCATAGGTGCGTGCGCTCCAACCCATGGAAAAGGCGAGCAAAGTAATGGCCGCGCGAACGGCGTGATCGTCGTCCACGATGTACAGGGTCGATGGCGTGGCGGATGACAAGGATTGGCTTTGCGCTATGTTCGACACAGAATCACCGGTCTCAATTCAGTTCCGGGAAGTAGACATCAATCGGCCTGCAGGCGCCTTGACGGGGATCAATGGGTGCCGATCTTAACCGTGCTGGTCGGCGGCGATGGAGAGCAACTGCGTCAGTTCCACCGCGTTTCGGACTTCCATCTTGTGCAGAATTCGGGATCGGTGCAGCTCGACCGTGCGCTCGCTAATTCCGAGCTCGATGGCGACTATTTTGTTTGGTTTACCGGCTGCAATCATATCCATGATCTGGCGTTCACGCTGAGTGAGTCTTGCCAGCCGCTGTTCCATGAGGCGCTTTTGCACCGCGCGGGATTGAAGTTGCGCGTCGTTCTGTAATGCGTCCCGTACGCACTCCAATAGTCTTTCTCTGTCAACAGGCTTCTCGATGAAGTCGACGGCGCCGTCTTTGAGCGCTTTCACAGCGGTGGGGATGGTGCCGTGCCCGCTGAGAAAGATAATGGGTATGTCGATTCCGCGATCCCCGAGTTCCTTTTGCAAAGCGAGTCCGTCCATCTCCGGCATTCGCAGGTCCAGAATGATGCAACCGTGGCACACACAGTCTTTGGGGCAGTCTTGCAGGAAATCTCTTGCGGATGCATAAGCCGCTACTGTATAGCCCTCGGACTCCAGTAATAGTTTCAAACCCGCACGCACGGCCGCATCGTCGTCCAAGACGTATACGATCGCTTTGCCGGTCATCAATAAAACGCCTCTGCCATCGGCAGTGAAAAAGAGAAGGTGGCGCCATCGGTGTTGGATTTCGCGGCGAGCTCGCCGCCGTGTGCCTCGATAATAGTATGGCTGATGGACAACCCCAATCCTGTACCTTTTTCTTTGGTTGTGAAAAAGGCCCGGAAGAGCTGATCAGGGTCTCCTGAAAATCCGCAACCGCTGTCGCTGATTTGCATCAGCACTTGCTCATCGCGTTTCAGTGTCCTTACGACAAGGCGGCGTTCGCCGCTGGTTTCCATTGCCTCGATGGCGTTTCGCACAATATTGAGAATGACTTGTTCGATTTGTAGTTTGTCCGCCCAAACACCGGGCAGAAATTCGCTGAGTTTGAGCTCGATTTCGACCTCGTTCATGTGGAGTTCGTGGCTCACCATCGCCATGACGTCGCTGATTACGGCGTTCAAATTGATGATTTCACGATCCAGGGAGCCCGTTTTCACGAATTGACGCAAGCGTCGAATGATGTTTCCCGCCCGCACTCCTTGTTCGGATATCTGGTTGAGGGCGTCTAAAATGACGTGCTTGGGTGCGTCCGGTTTGTCCAACAAGTTTTGGCATGCGTCCGCGAAACTTACTATGGCGGTCAGAGGTTGATTGAGTTCGTGGGCTATACCGGATGCCATTTCACCCAATGCCGCTAGCCGGGCGGCGTGCGCGTGTTCCGCCAAGCGCTGTCGCTCTCGTTTTTCCGCCAGACGGCGCTCCGACAGATCTCGAACGATACCGGTGAAAAGCCGCCGGTCCGGCAGGGTCACATCGCTGATCGCCAGCTCTATTGGAAACGTGGTGCCGTCTTTGCGCAGGCCGGTCACTTCCCTCCCGATTCCGATGATGCTGGCTTTTCCGGTACGCAGATAGCGTTCGATGTAGCTCTGGTGTCTGTCCCGATGCGGCGTCGGCATCAGCATCTTTACGTTGCGGCCGAGAAGCGACCCAGCGGGATAGCCGAACAACCGTTCCGCCGCAGGGTTGACGGATTCTATTAACCCACGTTCATCGATGGTAATGATGCCTTCGACAGCGGTCTCAACAACTGCCCGTAATCGGGCTGCGTGTTCCTCCAGTTCGATTTGTGCCTTTTTCTTTTCCGTGATGTCGAGGCCGGCGCCGATGACCCAGCGAACGTTTCCGCCTGCGTCACGAATCGAGGTGTTGAACCAGTGGACACAGATGCGTTCCCCGGTCTTCGCAACCCAGTAATTTTCGTGTTCGCTGGGGCCGGGGGTGTCGACCAGATTGTGAAACACGGCTTTGACCTCCTCGATTTGCCCGGGAACCAAAAGCCTGTCCCAGATGCAGTCGCCGATGATTTCGGCGCGCGCATAACCGGTCGCTTTTTCACAGGCGCGGTTGAAATGGACGATTCGTCCTTCGGTGTCCAGCGCCACCAGCAGCACACCGGTTGCAGCGAGGATTGACGACGCGGCCTTTGGTTCTGCGGCCAGCGGGTCAATGTATCCGATGCGTTCTCGATCTCCTGCAATCATGCCTAACCACTTCCACGAGGTGTCGCCGGATCAACCATACCCCATATTTGTCCATACCCCAATCGTGATAAAACAGCGGCGCCGCGGCGCTCCGACGGCCGTCCGGGTCTTGACTCTGGATATCGCGGAGGCGCTCCGGCTATGCTGTGCTTGCGGTGCATTCAATATTAGCATATTATAAATCTCTAATAATCAATCAGCACTCTCGTCGGAGCACGAGGCCGTACCGTGCGCATTCACGCGTGCTCCACGCACGCTGTCCGGTGCGAAACGCAATCACGAGGGCGCGAAACGGGGTCTAGAAATGAAACGCGTGTTCTTCATAGTAACGCTCTGTCTCGGTAGTTGGGGCCTGCCCACGCACGCCGAATCCCCGATCGACCTAGAGCGGGCGATCCGTTACACCGTGGAGCAGAACTTCGAGCTACGTGCCTCGGCGCAACGCATTACCACCGCCGAGACCCAAGTGCGTTTGGCCGAGGCCGCGGATCGCCCCCAAATATTGTTACGCTACGGAATGCAGTCAAGCGACAATCCTTTGGATGCCTTCGCGGAACGCTTGAACACCCGCAGCGTCTCGGCGCAGGACTTTGATCCGAGCAACCTCAACGACCCGGACATCAGCACTCTCTTCAGCGGCGGCGTCGCGTTGCAGTATTCCCTCTATAACGGCGGACGAACTCAAGCCGAAATCGAGGGCGCGGCGCACAACACGGATGCGGCACGACTGCAACACTACCGCCTCATGCAACGGGCCGTGTACGACACCATTCGGGCCTACTACGCTGCCCAGGCTTCGGAGAGGGGCGTCCTGATCAGCAAAGACGCCGAGACGGCGGCCCTGCGCCATGCTCGAACTACGCGCCGGCTGGTCAAGGAAGACCGCACGGTCCAATCCGATCAACTTACTGCGGAGGTGAATTGGTCCGCCTACAAGAGCCTTGCCGCGCAGTCCAGGACTCGGCTCAAGCTTGCGTACAACCAGTTGAAGGTCGCCATGGGAATGCCGCAGCAACAACCGCTATCGGTCCCTTCGCTGGATGAGAAACCGGTACCAGTGCGCTTATCCGACGTCGGCATCTACGAACAACGCGCACTG
>JBFGKR010000230.1:0-4217 GCA_041576575.1 Arenicellales bacterium
ACCCTCGAGCAAGATATGCGCCGACTGATGCACGATGATCCACGCGCTGCGCAGTATCAACAGTGCTACCAACATTGACAGTATCGGGTCTACCGGCGTCCAGCCGGTCCCTACAATAATGACGGCCGCCACGATAGTAGCCAGGGACCCCAATAAATCACCGATTACGTGAACCGCAGCTGCTTGCACATTGAGGTTTCCGCGTTGACGGCTGTGAAGAATCGAAAAAGCCACGATATTGACGAACAACCCCGCCACCGCGACCACAAACATGACCCCTCCCCGGACCTCAACGGGTGTCCACAGCCTGGAAATTGCTTCGAATGTGATCCAGGCGACGACGCCGATAAAGGCGACGCCATTCACGAACGCTGCAAGGATCTGCAAGCGATGATATCCGTAGGAGCGAAGTTTGTCGGCGGGCTTTTCGGATGCTCGCGCGGCCACCCACGCCAGAGCCAGCGCCGAGGAATCAGCAAGCATATGCCCCGCGTCTGCGAGCAGTGCTAATGAACCCGAAAGAATGCCTCCCCAGAATTCCACAAACATGAACGTGGACGTCAAAATCAGCGCCCATCTAAGCCGGCGTTCATCGGCGGTGTGCGTACTTACTGAATGCTGGGACATATGAACCGGACAAAGATCGAATTAATGCATGTAATCAAATGTTAAATATTTCTTCACGCTCTTTCGCATAGAGTCGGAACATTCTTCTACGGCAAGGAGACGACCGGACAATGCGATTAACGGATAATATCTTTGTTGTTCGCGATCCGCGTAATTGTTTCGAATAGCTCGTTGAATGTCCACGCAAAGTGAAACAATATTATCCGGTTGCGCGGTTTCGTAGTTACGATTGAAAATTGCGGATCGCGCATATGTTTGCTTTCGCGAATGCGGCGTGCCTTGCCAACCGCGCCGGCGGAGTACCGGCCGCACTCTTCTTCGTCATTTTGTTGCCTCTTGTCTACAACGGAGTCGGAGGAACAATATCATCGGAACACCCTGGATTGCCGTCGGGGACAGTTGGATTCGTCCTGTTGGCGTACGCGACATCTATACGCAAGTTTCACCCGTATTTTCCGGGCGGAGTTGCTCAGCTTAGGGCACGCATCGAGACCCGCGGCCGTTCCGGCTATTCCCGCTATTGCCGCGTGGGCCTTGTGTGTCGGCAGGGACTCCTCCGCAGGCGAATCATCTTTGCGGCGATCGCCACTGCAATCGCGGTTGTCGTCGTTCTACTGCGTACGCTATAACTGCGACCGACCGGTCTCGGGGCCGGATATAGTGTGGGGGCTTCGCCGATACCGTCCACGGGCTGCCCCTGGGCGACGCGGCTGGTAGGCCGGTGATGCTTGACCATCCAGAACAGGCGTCGCCGGCAGCGCCGCAGCGGGCCTCGGCTTTGTATTGGACGGCATGCCGCACGGCATATCGAAACCCGTCGCGATTTTGGCCGCACTATGGAATTACTTGCTTTCTCGGTGGTCGATGGGGGTGTCAGCGTCACGTCCGGAATTGAGGCGGTTGCGCCAGCGCAGTTGCCCCACCTGACGGACTTGTGGCTGTGCTCGCGACAACGGCACCAGGGGGACATGCTCTCTGCTGCTTGCGGCCATCAGGGCGATTTTGATCTCGTCGGCTGTCGTGACCGGTGGCGGCGGCTTTCGTGAGTTTGCAGCCACGGTGCCCTTTGCCGCACTAGTCGCCAGCGCCGGGTTGCCCGCCTCCTCCGGACTCCGAATCGACACCACCGCGCCTACTGGAAGGACAGCCGCGATCTCGGCATTATTGGGCGGTGCCACGCCGGCCGCCCGCATCTCGGGGGTTCAAATCGGCGCCTCAAACACTCCATGTTCGTGGACGAAACTCCGATCGGACAGCGGCCAATGATGAGCAAACGCCCGCGCCGCCGTGTTAGTGTGCTCGAAGCCGACGACATTTTGTCTCGCTCATCTCGACAACGCGGTCGCATACACGACGCGAAGAAATCGTTCGCCATGAGCGGTACAAAGTGGCGTATGCTAGATCGGTTGACTCTGCGAATCGCCATTATTGGGGATCGGGGCGGGGTTGTTACGGCGGTACACGAAGTCGCTGGGGATCTTTCAAAGATCAGTATCCGTACCGCCCGTAGAGGGAATTTCCAAGTGAGCGAATCTTTACGCCGACTGAACGAAGCAGCATGACGCATTTTGGAAATCAAGCGCTCGTTGGCAAACACCGTGCGCGCAAGCAACGACTTCGAGACTTGTTCGATCGTTTAGCGCCCGAGCGCGACTGCTGGATAGAGCGTAACACGTTCTACTACGAGCAGGATCTGGCGTACATGAAATTTTTGGTGCCGCCGGGCGTGCATATACTCGATGTCGGTTGCGGCACCGGTCGGTTGCTGGAGGGTCTGCGCCCGTCAAAGGGTTTGGGAGTCGACCTCTCGAGGCCGATGATCGATGTGGCACGCAAAAATCGCATTTCCGCGCTTGAATTCGAACAAGGGGATATCGAGGATCCGGGCGTCATTCGAAGATTGAACGATTATGGTCCTTTCGATGTTATCGTCTTGTCGGACACCCTGGGATATCTGGACGACTGTCTCGGCACGTTGCAGCGCCTCCGCAGCCTGTGCAATGAGGAAACACGAATAGTCGTGGCCTATTACTCGCACCTGTGGGAGCCGCTGTTGAACCTCGCCACATGGTTGGGTCGGCGCATGCCCAGCGGGGAAGTAAATTGGTTGGGCGCCGACGATCTCGCCAACCTGCTGGATCTCGCTGGTTACGAAGTGGTCAAGCGGGAGTGGCGTCAGCTGATTCCCTTCAAGCTGCTGGGACTGGGAAACCTGGCCAATCGATTCTTGGCGACCTTGCCCCTCGTTCGCAAGCTGTGCATACGCCATTACCTCGTAGCAAGGCTGTCGCCGGCGCAAGCGCGCCGGCCGCTTTCTTGTTCGGTGGTCATTCCCTGTCGCAACGAGCGCGGTAATATCGAAGCGGCGGTAACGCGCCTGCCTCCGTTCTGCGACGACCTGGAGCTGGTGTTCGTGGAGGGTGGCAGTAACGATGGGACTTGGAAGGAAATTCAACGAGTGCGACGCACGCATCCAGACCGAAAGATATTGGCTCTGCGGCAGACGGGTACGGGCAAATACGACGCGGTTCGAGCGGGATTTGAACACGCCAACGGCGACATCTTGATTATCATGGATGCCGATCTAACCGTACCTCCAGAAGAAATCGCGCAGTTCTACGACTTGCTGGTATCCGGCAAAGGCGAATTCGTGAACGGCACGCGACTGGTATACGGTATGGAACTCTCGGCCATGCAATTTCTGAATTACTGGGCGAACCGCATGTTCGCGGCGGTCTTCTCGTATCTGCTGAATCAGCGCTTCTCAGACACATTGTGCGGAGCAAAAGCACTACGTAAGAGCGCATACGACGCCATATCGCGAAACCGGGATTTCTGGGGAGACTTTGATCCTTTCGGCGACTTTGACCTCATCTTTGGCGCCGCCAAGCTCAATCTCCGAATCGTCGAAGTCCCGGTACACTACGCGGCACGACGATACGGCGAGACCGAGATTTCTCGATTCAGTGACGGGTGGCTGTTGTTGCGCATGATTCTGTTCGCTTACCGCAAACTCAAGGCGTTTTGATGCGTCGTATGGAAAGCGAGAATCATCGCGCGCTTTGGGAGAAAAAGCGCGTGCTCCGCGCCGTTTACGAGGACTACTACGACGAGATCATCCGCCGGTGCCACGCAGGACCCATCCTGGAGATCGGTGCCGGTGTGGGTAACTTGAAAGAGCGCGTCGGCGACCTATTGAGCGTTGACATTGTTCACTCCGACTGGACTGACGTAGTGGCCGACGCTCAGGCTCTACCTTTTGCGACATGCTCGTTCGCGAACGTGATAGCTGTTGACGTACTGCATCACGTTGCCAAACCGCTGTCGATGCTACGCGAATGCACAAGGGTGCTGGAAAACAATGGATCACTCATAATTCTGGAGCCGGCGGTTACTCCGGTGAGCTGGTCGTTCTACAAATTTCTGCATCCCGAGCGACTCGATCTGTCCGTTGACCCCTTGAAGGACGCTCCCCTGTCGGATCCAAGAGATCCCGACGACGCGAATCAGGCGCTGGCAACGCTGCTGGTGACTCGCTACGCGGAGCGGTTAGAACACGCCTGCCGGGGGCTCGAGATCGTCGAGCGGCG
>JBFGKR010000231.1:0-4211 GCA_041576575.1 Arenicellales bacterium
GCATACGCCGATTCTAGCCTTTTTTATGCCGGGGTTACCCCAGTGGTTACCCCAGACGAAAAAACCGCCCTCTAGGCGGTCTCGCGTCGTGTCGTAAGCGTTTGATTTTCAATGGCGCGCCCGGAGGGACTCGAACCCCCGACCACCTGGTTCGAAGCCAGGTACTCTATCCAGCTGAGCTACAGGCGCGCGAGTGATGAATGGTAATGAACAGGATACGAATAGTCACTTAGTAATCAGTGCTTCTCCAATTTCTTGCGAAGGATCTCATTGACCTGCTGTGGATTTGCTTTACCCTGGGTCGCTTTCATCACCTGGCCAACAAAATAGCCGAAGACTTTGGTCTGACCGCTTTTGTATTGTTCGATCTGCTGTGCGGACTTCACGAGCACCTCGTCGACGATGGTTTCGATGGCTACGCTGTCGGTGATCTGTTTTAATCCTTTGTTTTCGATTATATCGTCTACGTCACCCTCTCCGCACCACATTGCTTCGAAGACTTCCTTCGCGATCTTGCCTGAGATTGTTTTGTCGTGAATACGGTTGATCAATTTCGCCAGCTGCGCAGCGCTTACGGAAGACGCGGTTATTTCTTTGTTCTCCTTGTTTAGATAACCCGATAGATCTCCGATTATCCAATTGGCGACCGTTTTCGGATCGGCGGAAGTGGCTTTCGCGGTTGCCTCGAAATAATCGGCCAGCGCTCTTTCCGCGGTCAGTTGTGCAGCGTCCTCGAGACTGAGAGCGTATTGATCGATGAAGCGTCGGCGCTTCGTGTCGGGGAGCTCAGGTAGGGTTTCCCGCACTGCCTCGATAAAATCGTAATCGAGTTCTAGAGGCGGTAGGTCCGGATCGGGAAAGTAGCGGTAGTCGTGGGCCTCTTCTTTGGTGCGCATGGGCCTGGTCTCGTTTTTGTCCGGATCGAACAAGCGGGTTTCTTGAACGATTCGCCCTCCGTCTTCGAGAATATCGATTTGCCGTTCAATCTCATAATCTATGGCGCGTTCGATAAAGCGAAACGAGTTGATGTTCTTGAGCTCCGTCCGGGTTCCGAACTGCTTCCGACCAAGCGGACGCACGGACACGTTGGCATCACAGCGGAACGATCCTTCTTGCATATTGCCGTCGCAGATACCGAGATAGCGGACGAGGGTGTGCAGTTGCTTGAGGTAAGCCACGGCTTCCTTCGACGATCGCATGTCCGGTTCCGAAACGATTTCTATGAGCGGCGTTCCGGCGCGATTCAGATCGATACCGGTCATGCCATGGAAATCTTCGTGCAGCGACTTGCCGGCGTCTTCTTCCAGGTGCGCGCGGGTAATGCCAATGCGTTTTTCGCCGTTGTTGGTTTCGATCGTCAAAAATCCTTCGCCCACGATGGGTGATTCGTATTGACTGATCTGATAGCCCTTGGGCAGATCGGGATAAAAATAATTCTTGCGCGCGAAGATCGACCGTTGATGAATCTTGGCGTTCACTGCCAGACCCAATTTGACCGCCATCCTCGCTGCCTCTTTGTTCATGACCGGCAGCACACCGGGCAATGCTATGTCGACCGCGCACGCCTGCGTGTTCGGCTGCGCTCCGTAGGCGGTCGACGCTCCGGAAAAAATCTTGCTTTGTGTCAGCAATTGAACGTGGACTTCCAGGCCGATAACGGCTTCCCACTTCATTCGCCAACCCTCGTCGAATTTGACTGGCGCTGACCGTATGTCTTCATTGCAAGCGCGAGAAATAGCCCGGAATCATTGCATTCGCATAACCGTGTCCAACTGTCGTTCATGCAAATCCCGGTGGCACGCGTTGGTGCCAGTCGGTCACCTCTTGAAACCGGTGCGCTACGTTCAAGACCCTGTGGTCCTGCAAGTATTGCCCGATAATTTGGAGTCCGATCGGTCTGTTCCCACGGTCGAATCCCACGGGAATCGATATTCCGGGCAGTCCCGCAAGATTGACCGATATGGTGTAGATGTCGTTGAGATACATGGAGATCGGGTCGCCCGTTTTTTCGCCGAGTGCAAACGCCGTCGTGGGCGTGGTCGGACCCATCATTACGTCGCAGATCTCGAAGGCGCTCGTAAAATCTTCGGAAATGAGCCGGCGGAGTTTCTGTGCTTTTAGGTAATAGGCGTCGTAATAACCCGCAGACAACGCGTAAGTTCCGATCATGATTCGGCGCTTGACTTCGCTGCCGAATCCTTCGGCCCGGGTCTTCATGTACATATCGTTGAGTCCGTCGTAGTCCGCAGCGCGATAACCGTAACGCACGCCGTCGAAACGCGACAGGTTGGAGGACGCCTCGGATGGGGCCAGAACGTAGTAACAGGGCACGCACAGGGCGCTGTTGGGCAGTTCCACGTCGACCAAACTGGCCCCGAGCTTTTCGTATTCCGCCAAGGCTTCTCGCACCGCGCGTTCGACTTCGTCGTTCAAGCCCTCGCCAAAATATTGGCGGGGAAGGCCGATCTTGAGCCCCTCGACCTGCTCGGAAAGTCCCTCGGTGAAGTCCGAGTCGGGTCGCTCCACCGAGGTCGAGTCCCGTGGATCGAAGCCGGCGATGACGTTGAGCAACAGTGCGGCGTCTTCGGCGGAACGGGTTATCGGTCCTCCCTGGTCCAATGAGGACGCAAACGCAATCATTCCGTACCGCGATACGAGTCCGTAGCTGGGCTTGAACCCGGTCACACCGCACAACGAAGCCGGTTGACGTATCGAGCCCCCCGTGTCGGTACCGGTTGCGGCGGGCGCAAGTCGCGCCGCGGCAGCTGCGGCCGAGCCCCCGGAGCTGCCGCCGGGGACCGTGGTTTCGTCCCACGGGTTTTTCACCGGTCCGAAATACGACGTTTCGTTGGAGGACCCCATGGCAAACTCATCCATGTTGGTTTTTCCAAGTATCACCGCGCCGTGCCGATTGAGGTTACCGATTACGTGGGCGTCGTAGGGGGAGACAAAATTCGACAAAATGCGCGATCCGCAGGTCGTCAGCATGTCCTTGCTGCAAAAGATGTCCTTGTGCGCGATCGGCACCCCTATCAACAAAGCGTCGTCGCCTTTTCGAATACGCTGGTCGGCCTCTCTCGCTTGAGCCAGTGAAAAGTCGGGGTCTACCGTAATGAAAGCGTTCAGGTCGGAGTATTTCTCTGTTCGATCGAGAAAATGCTGCGTCGCTTCGACGCTGGAAACGCGTTTCGAAGCCAGTTCCTCGGCAAGTTGTTTTAATGACCAGTGATGCATGCTTATTACGAGGTGCCGCTTTCGTATCTACGGACCCGTGGGCCCGCGCCGCTGCGGGCTTTGGTCGGTTCCCGGAATGGGCTATTCAATGACTTTAGGCACGAGGTACAGCCCCGCTTCCTTCGCCGGCGCCAGCTTTTGGAAAGATTCCCTGTGGTCGGTCTCGGACACGACGTCCTCCCGAAGGCGCAGGCGGCCCTCTTGGGGGTGCGCCAACGGCGTCACGCCTTCGGTGTCAATCTCGTTCATCTGCGCTACGAAGTCGAGTATGCGGGAGAGTTCCTGGGTGTATTGGTCTACACTCAAGTCGTCGATGTAGAGCCGCGCGAGGCGGGCGATGTTTTGAACCGTTCGGTGATCCAGGGCCATTACGTACGCAACAAATCCAGCGGGGAAATTCAAATTAACATATACAGGCTTCAGGTTGAACACATTGCACCCCGTTGATACATTACGGCGGTTATAATGCGCGGTTTGTTGTACACTTTACAGTTATGCTGAAGCGTGTCCTAGGGCTTTTCTCCAACGACCTCGCCATCGATCTCGGCACCGCGAACACCTTAATCTACGTCCGCGACAAGGGAATTATCCTGAACGAGCCGTCCGTGGTGGCGATTCGCCATGCCCACAGTGGGGGAATGAACAATAAGACCGTACTCGCGGTCGGCCAGGAGGCCAAGCGCATGCTGGGCCGAACCCCGGGCAACATCCAGGCCATCCGGCCGATGAAGGATGGGGTGATCGCCGATTTCACTATCACCGAGGTCATGCTCAAGTATTTCATACGCAAAGTTCAGGAGAACCGTTTTCTGCGCCCCAGCCCGCGCATCATCATTTCGGTGCCGTGCGGTTCCACCCAGGTGGAGCGGCGCGCAATCCGCGAGTCGGCCGCCGGGGCGGGCGCCCGGGAGGTGTATTTGATCGAGGAGCCTATGGCGGTGGCCATCGGTGCGAGCTTGCCGGTCGCAGACCCGACC
>JBFGKR010000232.1:0-4211 GCA_041576575.1 Arenicellales bacterium
CACCTTCACCGCCTCGCAGGGTCTTTTGCTCATGATCCCCAACATGTACAAGATTGCGGGCGAGCTGACGCCCACGGTCTTCCACGTCGCCGCGCGCTCCCTGGCCGCCCAGGGCCTGTCCATCTTTGGCGACCACTCGGACGTCATGGCTGTACGGCCCACCGGATTTGCGCTCCTCGCGTCGGCATCCGTCCAGGAGGCCCACGACCTTGCGCTCGTCGCGCAGGCGGCCACGCTGGAGTGCCGCGTGCCCTTCGTGCATTTTTTCGACGGGTTTCGCACCTCTCACGAAGTCAACAAGATCTCCCTGCTTTCCGACGAACAGATCAAAGCGATGATCGACGAGGACCTCGTGCTGGCGCATCGGGCGCGAGGGCTAAATCCGGACAAACCGTGCATTCGCGGCACGGCCCAAAATCCGGATGTGTATTTCCAAGCTCGGGAATCCGTGAATCCGTTCTACCGGAGGACGCCGGGCATCGTTCAGGAAAAAATGGAAGCGTTCGCGAGGGTCACCGGACGTCGGTATCAGCTCTATGAATATTACGGACATCCCGCGGCTGAAAAAATAATCGTAATCATGGGATCGGGAGCGGAGACGGTGCGGGAGACGGTCGACCACCTGCAGTCCCAGGGAGAGAGGGTCGGAGTCGTGCAGATACGTTTGTTCAGGCCGTTCTCGTCCGCAGATTTCATAAAAGCCATTCCATCGACAACCGAACGCATCGCTGTGCTGGATCGAACAAAAGATCCGGCCGCGGCGGGCGAACCCTTGTATGTCGACGTAGTAACTGTGCTTTCGGAAGCCTACCAAAACGGCGCTCTAACCATGTCTGATCTTCCGCGGGTAATCGGTGGACGCTACGGATTGTCGTCCAAAGAATTTACCCCCGCGATGGTTAAAGGCGTCTACGACGAGTTATCGCAGAGCAAACCGAAAAATCATTTTACGGTGGGAATCGTTGACGACCTGGAATACACGAGCCTGAATTACGACCCGAATTTCGTCATCGAATCGGAAGATACGGTTCGCGCCATGTTCTTTGGTCTGGGCGCAGACGGAACTGTAGGCGCGAACAAAAACAGCATCAAGATAATAGGAGAGGATCCTCGCTTTCACGCCCAAGGCTACTTCGTTTACGACTCCAAGAAATCCGGCTCGCAAACGGTGTCCCATTTGCGCTTCGGGCCTCATCCCATAAGATCGACCTATCTGGTACAGTCGGCCAATTTTATAGGCTGTCATCAATTCAACTTTGTGTATTCTGTAGATGTCCTCGGCCGGGCCGCCGCCGGCGCGACATTTTTGTTGAACAGCCCCCACGATCCCGGTCGGGTTTGGGATCAGCTTCCCGCGCACGTTCAAAAAAACATCATTGATAAAAGTATCAGCTTGTACGTCATCGATGCTTACAAAGTGGCGCGAAAAACCGGCATGGGGACCCGCATCAATACGATCATGCAGACCTGCTTTTTCGCCATATCAGATGTCTTACCAAGAGACGAAGCGATAGCGAAGATCAAGCAAGCGATCAAAAAAACGTATGCGAACAAGGGCGAGGAGGTCGTCGAGAAAAATTTTCGCGCGGTTGACCAAACTCTGGCAAATTTGCACCAGGTCGTCGTGCCGAAGGAGGTTACGAGTTCTATCGGCAAGCGCGAAGTGGTGCCGGCCGACGCACCTGAATTCGTGCACGAAGTCACCGCGCTGATGATCGACGGGCGCGGCGATCAACTTCCGGTGAGCGCGCTACCTAATGACGGAACGTATCCAAGCGGCACTGCAGCCTGGGAAAAAAGGAACATTTCTTCCTTCGTACCCGTGTGGGAGCCTGAGATTTGCATTCAATGCGGAAATTGCGGCCTGGTCTGCCCCCACAGCGTGATTCGTTCCAAGTTCTACCACAAATCCACCCTTACCTCGGCGCCCGCGTCCTTCAAGTCCGCGCCCTTGAGCGGACGTGGATTTCCCGACGTCTACTACACATTGCAGGTTTACATAGAGGATTGTACGGGATGCGTCCTGTGCGTGGAGGCCTGCCCTGCAAAGAGCAAAGAAAAAAGCGGCGTGAAGGCCATCAATATGCGCCCTAAGGAGCCCGTACTCGAAACTGAAAAGCAGAACATCGCGTTCTTTCAGAACATCGCCGACAACGATCGTGGACGCATCGATTTCAGCACCGTGCGTGGCGTGCAATACCTACAGCCTTTGTTTGAGTTTTCCGGAGCTTGTGCGGGGTGCGGGGAGACACCCTATCTCAAGCTGCTCTCTCAATTGTTCGGCGACCGCTTGCTGATCGCCAACGCCACCGGATGTTCGTCGATCTATGGAGGAAACCTCCCAACGACGCCATGGGCAATCAATCAGGAAGGGCGTGGCCCGGCGTGGTCGAACTCGCTATTCGAAGACAATGCGGAGTTCGGCCTCGGTTTTCAGTTGACGGCCGCTAAACACCGAGCCGTTGCGGGTCAATACCTGCGGGAACTGCAGCCGATATTGGGCGCCGAGTTCGTAGACGATATTCTTTCCGCGCCTCAGAACGAGGAATCCGAAATACTTGCGCAGCGCGTACGCGTGGCCGAATTAAAGCAACGACTGCGCGAACTGAACGACGAAGCCGCAAGACAGCTTTTATCGCTGGCGGATCACCTGGTGCGGCGCAGTGTATGGCTCGTGGGAGGCGACGGTTGGGCCTACGACATCGGCGCCGCGGGACTCGATCACGTACTCTCCATGGGGCGCGACGTCAACGTGCTGGTGCTCGATACAGAGGTGTACTCGAACACCGGCGGGCAGATGTCCAAGGCCACGCCCCTGGGGGCGGTGGCGAAGTTCGCCGTCGGGGGCAAACCCGTGGGCAAGAAAGATCTGGCCCTGCAGGCCATTTCGTACGGCCACGTCTACGTCGCGCGCGTCTCCCTCGGCGCCAATCCGCAACAGACATTGCTCGCTTTCCGGGAAGCAGAGACTTACAAAGGTCCTTCGCTCGTGTTGGCTTACAGTCCCTGCATCGCACACGGTATCAATATGGAACATGGACTGAGGCAACAGAAACTGGCTGTAGAATGCGGTTACTGGCCACTCATGCGCTACAACCCGGACTTGCGTCTTCACCAAAGGAATCCCTTTATGCTTGACTCCCCGCGGCCAACCACACCGCTGAAAGAGTACGCCTACAAAGAGCTTCGCTACGACATGCTGCGGCGCGCGAACCCAGAACGTGCACACAGGCTTATGCAGATGGCACAAGAAAATGTGAACCTAAAATGGAGCATCTACGAAGAAATGGCAACCCGGGGTGATCCGCAATATCATTTTTCCAAACCCAACTAAGCAGGCGACGCTACAGGTACGCGGGCGAAAGACACACAGAGATCGCATCCGAAATACGCAGGAGGAATTTAAAGTGGATCTGCAAACGACATATATGGGTTTGACGCTGAAACACCCTATCGTGGCGTCCGCCTCTCCGCTATCGGAGGAGGTAAGCAACATCAAGAAAATGGAGGATGCCGGCGCTTACGCAGTAGTTATGTTTTCGTTGTTCGAAGAGCAACTCAAGCACGAGGAGGCTGCGATGGAGCACTTCATGGCGCATGGCACCAACAGCTTCGCGGAAGCCTTGAGCTATTTCCCCACGGTGGAGGAGTATCACGCGGGGCCGGAACGTTATCTTGACATCGTGCGACGTGCCACGGAGGCGGTGGATATTCCCATCATAGCGAGTCTGAACGGCATCACCAATGAAGGTTGGATTGATTATGCGAAACATATGGAGGAAGCCGGCGCCAGCGGCATAGAATTGAATATTTATTACATTCCCGCTGACATCAGCGTTCCCGGAGCGGAAGTCGAAGAACGTTACCTGGAGATCGCCCGGCACGTAAAGGCTTCGGTGACGATTCCGGTCGCATTCAAGCTCGGCGCATTTTTCAGTTCCTTTGGACACCTGGCCAAACAACTCGACGACGCCGGCGCCGATGCCTTGGTGCTGTTCAACCGTTTCTGGCAGCCCGATTTTGATATCGATAAGCGCGAGATCGTCCACAGTCTGCATCTCAGCAGGACGAGCCAAATAAGGATGCGGCTGCTGTGGATCGCTCTGCTCTACGGTCGAATTAAAGCGTCGCTCGCCGCTACGACGGGCGTATACAGCCACGTTGAGATCGTCAAATACCTCATGGCCGGCGCGGACGCGGTCATGACCACG
>JBFGKR010000233.1:0-4211 GCA_041576575.1 Arenicellales bacterium
CCCCTCAGGTCCAGCAAGAACATCGACAGACCTTCGGTCTTTTTCCTAACCCGCTCCAAGGGCGTTGTACGCACGAGCAGCAGCATCATGTCGGAATGCTGCACCCGCGACGTCCACACTTTCTGGCCGTTGACCACGTAGCGATCGCCATATCGTACGGCCATGGTGCGGATGCGGGTGGTATCAGTGCCCGCAGTAGGTTCTGTAACGCCAAAAGCCTGCAGGCGCAGCGCGCCGCTGGCGATTTGGGGAAGGTATTGTTGCTTTTGCTGCGTTGAGCCGTGCCGCAGTATGGTGCCCATGGTGTACATCTGGGCGTGGCAGGCCGCAGCATTTCCTCCGCAACGGTTGATTTCCTCAAGTATCACCGAGGCCTCCGTAATCCCAAGACCCGAGCCGCCGTACTCTTCCGGTATGAGCGCCGCAAGCCACCCGGCCTCAGTGAGTGCGCGCACGAATTCTTCGGGATATTCTCGTTGCTTGTCGACGCGGCGCCAGTAGGCGTCTGGGTATCGGCGACACAAGTCGCGCACCGGATCGCGCAGTTCGGAGAAATCGCTCAACTCAGTCACCGCCCGGTCCCTGCAGCCTCTCCGCGTTCGACATGTGTCGTCGCGGCCAATATCGCGCGCAAGTCTTTCGCATTACGCAGATTCCAGGCGAGCGTGATGACGGCCTCTACCTCGTCTGCGGTGGCGGCGCCGCCATATGCGGCCAAACGCAGAGCCTTGGCCTCCAGTTCGTCGCGGCTGAGGGGGTTTTCCGGGTCACCCTTGGGTGCGGTGACCAGGGTTTCGTAGCCGCGGCCCTGCCGCGTAGCGACGTGCACTTTGCCGAGCCAGCGCTGCGGATAAGCCGCCTCAACCTCTTCGTCGTGCACCATCGCCACACTATTTGACCAGTCGCGGATCACCGGATCACGGAGGGTCTCCTCGCGAAAGTCGTCGACATCGGCGTGCCCCCGTACCGCAATCAACGCCAGCACAAATCCCATGCAGAACTTCGCCTGATGCACCGTTTGCGGGTTGCGCACCGGCCCCAAGACGTCGATTGCGGCCTGGTGAACGCAGGCTCGCACTCGGGCGACGTCACCGTGCTCCAATGCATGGGTCCGCATCAATTCCGAGAGCGCGTCGGCGCAGGGATGCGTATGCCTACACGATGCGTAGTACTTGAAGGACGTCTCGTTCAATGCCCAACGCCGTCCCAGCCGGTCATTCAACCTTGCGGGATCCGCGTCTACGGACATCCCCGCGGCCATGCCCCGATCACCGGTCAGGACTCCATGGGCGCCGGTGAGTCCATCCGCCGCGAGGTACGCCGACAACAAGCCGTCCGCCGCCGCCTTGGCGGCGTGGAGCTGCTTTGAATCCGCGCCTTCGCGTAAAAATTCCCACAGTCCAGCGGCCTGTGTCCCGGCGTTGCCCAACGCATCCAGCAGCGTTTTCTCGTCCAATCGCAATAACCGCCCGACGCCGGCCGCGGCAGCGAGCGTTCCTGCCGTGCCCGTGGTATGAAATACGCGGTAATGGCTGCGACCGAGAAACTCACCCACACGAACACCTGCCTCGTAGCCTGCGGTCGCGGCGGTGATCAGTTCCGATCCCGACGCACCGACCGCTTGTGCAGCCGCCAGTACCGCGGGAAATACCACAGTTCCGGGGTGCAGCACCGATCCGTTGTGGACGTCGTCTTGCTCGACGACATGGGAACTCGCGGCATTGACCATAGCCGCGAACAGAGGCGATGTCCGCCGCCGCGTTACGAGCACCTCACACGGCCCATCCGTTGGTCCCATCCTCCGCGCAAAGCCCTCGAGCACGCGGACCGGTTTGGCCCCGTTCCCCGCCAACGCGGAAGCAATCCAGTCCAGGAACAACTCTTCGGCGCGGTCGACTGTTTCGCCTGGTAAGTCCTCATACGACAACCCGACCACAAAGTCTGCGAGCGCACGCACGTTGTCGTTCGATTTTTCCATCGTTTTTTCGTCAGGATGGTTCTAGTCGCGGGAACCTGGGCGCGTAGTCCCGTTTATACACCATTAGAGTGCGCTTGAAGCTGATCACCTCACGTCCGTCCTGGTTGTAACCACTAGTCTTCACCACGACAATGCCGACGTTGGGCCGAGACTTCGATTCACGCAGGCTCAAGACTTCCGACTGTGAATAGACGGTATCGCCCTCGAAAACCGGATTGGGCAGCTTCACTTCATCCCAACCAAGATTGGCGAATACGTTCTGTGATATATCGGTGACGCTCTGGCCGGTAACGAGGGCCAAGGTGAATGTCGAATCCACCAAGGGCTGACCGAACTCCGTTTGTTTGGAGTAGTGATGATCGAAATGTATGGGTGCCGTATTCTGCGTCAGCAGCGTGAACCAAATGTTGTCGGTGGTGGTCACCGTTCTGCCGAGGGGGTGCTGATAAATATCCCCGACCTCAAAGTCCTCGAAAAATCGGCCTCGCCAGCCCTCTTTTATCGCCATGAGCCTCTACCTCGCGTAACGGAGTTCAGCGGAGCGCGAAACAAGCGCAGGGCCAAATTTTGCACCGAACACCGCGGACGCAGACATAAGACAGGTGGAAGCCGGAAAGCGCGACTAAATGCAATTCGAACCCCACCTTCTCAACCGCAGCTCGGCGTCGAACGAAGCGCAAATCCACTCGTTCGACACCACATCACCAAGGCGATCGGCGATATCCGGAACGGGGGGTGATAACACCGAACACCGAACAAATCGTTTACATTGAACATCGCACTTGCGTCAATACTCGCAACCATCGTTCCGCACGTACCCTAATCGGCCCGCGCAATCGCCGATTCCAGAAGCGACAGCAAATCTTTGTCATCGCGAACACCTGAGATCTCCGTAGAAGTCACAGTATACCCATGCGGTACGGCTATGGCTTCATATCGCGGAACCCTCGCCTTGAACAGTCTCGGAAACACCCACCTGGTGAAATCGTCCGGGTCGATTTCGGTGTAACCCGCCAATCCACGTTCACCAAGGTAAGACCGCAATTCTTTTTCCAGAAACGCCGGCCTGTAATACAACGGTTTGGGATCCTCTTCCGCACGCTTTATCAACTTCGGCGCGTCCGTTTCGGACACTTCGATATACAGCATCATCGTATCCGCAACGAGTACGTCGATCACGTCGGGGTCTTCCAATTCACAAAGGCTGCCGCCCACATCGTTGACAAAATGCTGATATCCATAGATGTCGTGTGCCTTGCGGATAAAATCAGGCACGTCTTTCATGGCGGCGATCTCCCCTCGACGATAAAGCTCCTGGCGCCGCGCGAATTCTTCGATGAGCAATCCGCCTTTCTCCGGATTTCCGGGCTTGCCGATAAAGCTGAGCACGGCATCCAAGTTGTCGACAGTGATGTTATGACATATATAAATGGAATCAGACCTCAGCAGGTTACGCAGAAAGGGTATCTGCATTGCGTGTTGCTTGATGTTGTCCAAAATGGGCTCATCGAGATATCTGGTACCAATGCGATAGTCACCCGAATAATGGAACCAATCGTGTCGCCGCAGAATATTTGACAGATGAGTCTTGCCGACTCCCGACATACCCAGAAGCGTGATGGATTTGTTGTCCCAGTTCTTGAATTCATCGAGCGTCAGTTTCACGGCATCTTGCCCTATGTAGATGAAATCGTGCGATTCAGTCGGCGGCTGCCGCGCGCGCAGTGCTCTTTGCGGATTGTTGTAGCACGTTCCCTGCAACTATAAATAGCAGACCCAGAAGGGTAGAGTTTCGTATCTCCTCACCTACCAGAAATTGGATAAGAACCAGAGACAGGAACGGTGACAAGAATATGAGATTCGCAATCTTCGCCGTCGTCTTCGTCAAGCGTAGCGCTTTGAGCCAAAACACGAACGCCAATCCCATTTCGAATACTCCGATATACGCCGCCCCGATCAAACCGACTGCATGAGAAACAGCGAATTCGGACGTGGCGAACACGGCCATGGTTACGAACGGCAGTCCAAACAGAAAATTCAGAAACAGCCTCACCACCGGATCTTTGCGGTCCCTGGTATTGTAAATCCAATAGATCGCCCAAACCACGGTGCTACCCAATGCAAGCGCCACGCCGGCCGCGTTGCTGAAACGCAGTGAAAGCAGATCGCCCCGAGTGGCAATGATCAATACTCCAAAGTAGCTTACGAAGATCGCGACCAGATCCAGCCTGCC
>JBFGKR010000234.1:0-4208 GCA_041576575.1 Arenicellales bacterium
GCGGGCTCTGGTGCGTCGACGGCCGGCGTCAGGAAACGCTTTGGAACGGCTCCGAAATGTTTCTTTGCCAACTGGAATACAGCCTCGGTATTTACGTCTCCCACCACTACGATCGTGGCGTTGTTCGGCCCGTAATAATTTGCATACCAGGTTTCCAGATCCTCGAGCTCAAGGCTGTTTAGCGCCTCGGGCCAACCGATAATCGGGTTTCTGTAGTTGCTCTTGCGAAACGCGGCGGCCATAAATTTTTCGTATGTCAAGGCCTCGGGGCGGTCCTCGGTTCTCAAGCGTCGCTCCTCCTTCACTACTTCGACTTCCTTGCGAAACTCCTCCTCGGTCAATTTGAGGTTCTGCATGCGGTCTGCCTCCAGACGGAAACTGATTTCCAGGCGGGATTTTTCCAATTTCTGGAAATAAGCGGTGTAATCCCGTCCGGTAAACGCGTTTTCCTGCCCTCCGTTGGCCGCGATCACCCTGGAAAATTCGTTTGCTTCTAATTGGTCGGTTCCCTTGAACATCATATGCTCCAATACGTGCGAAATCCCGGTTTTTTCCACCGGTTCGTAACTGCCGCCGACCTTGTACCACACCTGTGAAACGACAATCGGGGCCCGCGCGTCAACCTTCACGATGACCTTGAGTCCGTTGTCCAGGACCATCTCTTGAACGTCGCCCGAGATCCGGCGCTGACCAGGGATCGACACGCATGCGAGGCTCGCAACGACGAGTAGCATGACTGGGATCAATCGGAAAAAAGTCTTTCTCATTACACAAAGCTCCTGTTGGGACGCATCGAAACGGCACCGTCTGCCGATAAAAACGGCGATCCAAATAGGGTAACACGACCCGTGGATTCCGGAATCTCAACGGCGTGATAGGATATGCGGCTGCGATCTCGTAATGGCCGATATGAACGATGCCGTTATTCAGCAAAACTAAAAAGACCGAACACATTCCAAAGAGTTCCGATGCCTCGCCGAGCAGGCTGAGCGATAAACTGGCTAAGACCCGAAATGCGCTCGCACGCGGGCTCTACGCTCTTGTGGGCGGCGTCGATAAAATCGATGCCCAACTCTTCGATGATCTGGAGGATGCATTGATCAGCGCCGACTTGGGCGTCGCCGCCAGCGCAAAAATTATCCATCGCGTTAGAAATTCCATGGAGCGACGCGGCCTCAAAGATACCAGCGATTTATTGTCCGCGATTCGCGACGAAATGGATACGGTTCTCAAGCCCTGCGAGCAAACCTGGTCCCTCGACGCACACCCTTACGTTTTGATGGTGGTGGGCGTAAACGGTGTAGGCAAAACCACCACCATCGCCAAGATCGCGCAGCGACTCATGGCGCAGAGAAAATCCGTCATGCTGGCGGCGGCAGATACTTTTCGCGCCGCGGCGGTGGAACAGCTCGTCCGTTGGGGAGAGCGGCTGAAAGTTCCTGTCGTCGGGCAAGCACAGGGCGCGGATGCTGCTGCGGTGGCTCACGACGCGCTGATCTCGGCGCAGGCCAAATCCGCAGACGTACTCATCATCGACACCGCAGGCCGGCAACACACGCAGAGCGATCTCATGGAGCAGCTACGAAAAATGAAGCGCGTGTTACGCAAGCTCGAAGCCACCGCTCCACACGAAGTCCTGCAGGTACTCGACGCCGGCACCGGTCAAAATGCCCTGTCCCAGCTCGAACACTTCAATCAAGCGGTCGAAGTCGACAGTCTTTGCGTCACCAAGCTCGACGGGACCGCCAAGGGCGGCGTATTGCTCGCTATCGCGGATAGGTTTCCGTTGCCGGTCCGATTCATTGGTGTCGGCGAGGGCGCTTCGGACTTACGACCATTTGATAAGAAGCAATTCATCGACGCACTGCTGCCGGATGCGGACACGCTCCGCAGACCTAATTGACGAATGATTCGGTTCAGTCAGGTCTCAAAACGTTATCCCAACGGCCACGAAGCGCTAAAACGAATCAGTTTCACCCTGGAACGCGAGCAGATGGCTTTCCTCGTGGGGCATTCCGGGGCCGGTAAAAGCACATTATTGCGATTGATCACTTTGATTGAGCGATGTACCCGCGGACAAATCATCGTCAACGACAAGAACTTGACGAAATTGAGCCGACGGCAAATCCCATTTTTTCGACGCGAAGTGGGTGTAATCTTTCAAGACCACAAGCTATTGCGCGATCGAACGGTGTTCGACAACGTAGCACTGCCTCTGGTCGTGGCGGGCGTAAGGCACCGAGAACTAGGACGCAGGGTTCGGGCGGCGCTGGACAAGGTCGGCTTGCTGGGCAAGGAGAAGCTTTACCCCGTCACTTTGTCGGGTGGTGAACAGCAAAGAGTTGGAATCGCCAGGGCGGTGGTCAACCGACCACCGTTGCTGTTGGCCGACGAACCAACCGGCAACCTCGACGCCGATCTCTCCGATGAAATCATGGATTTGTTTTACCAATTCAATCAATACGGCGTAACTGTATTGATTGCGACGCACGATCGCCGTCATATACAACGTTTGCATAGACCCGTCATCGAGTTGAGGAATGGCGAAATAACAGCAGCAGAAGGGCAGAGTTAATGGGTACTTATTTTTTGCGGCACGTTCAGGTCTTGATCGCCAGCGTGGGTCAGCTGTCCCGCACGCCTGGCTCAACGTTAATGTCCGTGGGTGTGATCGGGATCACTCTCGCGCTGCCGAGCCTGCTGTATCTGCTGCTGATGAACGCCGAAAGAGTCAGCAGCGCGTGGCATGCGGGGACGCATATATCGTTATTTCTTGACACGGCTATTGAGGCAAAACAAAGCGAATCTTTGCTCGCGCAACTGCAAGCGCGTGAGGATATAGAGCAGGTGCGCATGATCAGCGCGGATCGCGCCCTGCGTGAATTCAAAGAGCTTTCGGGATTCGGCGAAGCCCTTGACGCGCTTCCAAGCAATCCGCTGCCAACGCTGTTGATAGTCACTCCGGACCATCGTTATGAGAATCCGGCCGCCTTGCAAGAGCTGGTATCGGAATTCTCCAAGCTGCAAGACGTGGAATTGGCACAACTGGACATGGAGTGGGTGCAGCGCTTTCATGTAATCCTGCAGCTCGCCCGCAGGGTTACTTTGGTGTTGTCGATACTGCTGGCGTTGGCCGTGTTGTTGATTGTGTCCAATACGATTCGCCTGGCGATTTCGAATCACCACGAGGAAATCGAAATCGTCCAGCTGTTTGGTGGCACGGATCGATTCATTCAGCGCCCGTTTGTCTACAACGGAATGCTGCAGGGATTTTTTGGCGCCGGGACCGCGATTCTCCTCGTTCTGACCTGCCTGCACGTGTTGCGATCCCCGATCAGGGAACTGGCGGACCTGTATGGCAGCGCTTTTCAGGTCGCCGGAATGACCGTCGGCGAGGGCCTGGCGTTACTCGCCATTGGAATCGGGCTGGGGTGGCTGGCCTCGCACTTGTCGGTGCGGCGCCATTTACACCGACCGATCGCCCCCTAAGCGCTTGAAAATACTTCAGTATAAGGGAACTTTTGCGGTCGTTAGCACTCTTAGGACTAGAGTGCTAATATTACGGCATAGCGAATTGCGGAGAAACATATGACTCAATCACTGCCTATACCGGTCGATCTGAGCAGCCAGGGTCTCGCCAGTTATATCCAAGCGGTGAACGCGATACCACTGCTCGACGGCGAGCGAGAACGGGAACTTGCGGTGCGTTTTAGAGAGCAGGGGGACCTGGACGCGGCACGGGAACTCGTGATGGCGCACCTTCGCTACGTGGTGCGCGTCGCACGCGGATTTTCCGGTTACGGTCTGCCGCTGGCCGACCTGATCCAAGAGGGCAATATCGGTCTCATGAAGGCGGTCAAGAGCTACGACCCCATGCGTGGGGTACGACTGGTGTCGTTCGCCGTGCACTGGATAAGGGCTGAGATTTACGATTTCGTACTGCGGAATTGGCGGATAGTGAAGATCGCGACCACCAAGGCGCAACGAAAACTGTTCTTCAACCTCCGCAAGTCGAAACATCGATTGGGTTGGTTAAACCAGGAGGAGGCCGAAGCCATCGCAGATCAGCTCGAGGTCCCGGCCGAGACCGTGCTGGAGATGGAGTCGCGCATGAGCAGCGCGGATGTATCCTTTGACGGCTACGACAGCGAGGACGACACATTGGTATCTCCGGCCGGGTACCTCCCCGACATGCGCTACAACCCGGA
>JBFGKR010000235.1:0-4179 GCA_041576575.1 Arenicellales bacterium
AGCATGGGCCGGCGCACACCGGACGTGCGGGGCAGCGGTTCGGCGCCCTCGAGTAAGGGCGCGGCGGTCTTGATGAAGCGGCGGGCGTGCGCTTCCCAGGAATAGTTCTCGTGGACGCCTCGCAGGCCGCGTTGGGAAAATCGATTCCACAAGGTCGCATCGGAGAGTATCTTCAGCAGCGCCTTGGCCATGGCATTCTCGTCGAGGGGGTCGATGAGAATGCCGTTGCCGCAGGTCGCAACGATATCCTGCGGTCCTCCGTCCTCGGTCGCCACGATCGGCAAACCGCTGGCGGCCGACTCGATCAGGGTCAACCCGAACGGCTCCGTGAGCGCCGGATTGATGAACACGCCTCGCGAGGCCGCCGCCAAGCGGTAGATGACCGGGACCTCCTCGGGCGCGTGGTGTTTGGGGTACGCGACCTTTCCATAGAGGTCGTACTGGTCGATCAAAAGAATGATCTCGGTCAAGACCCGTTGGGCTCCGCTGTCCATTTCCTGTATGTCGTTGCGGTTGCCGGCGACGATGACCAGATTCGCCGCCTTCTGCAGTTCTTCCGACTCGCCGTAGCACTTGATGAGAGTGGCGATATTCTTGCGTTCGTCGGGTCGAGAAAGAACCAGGATCATGGGCTTGTCCGGATCGCGCAGAAAACGATTGATCTGCCCCGCCATCGGCGCCTCGGCTTCGTCGCCCTTGGGGGGGTAAAAGCTTTCCAGATCCGTGCCGGGCGGGATGACGCGCATTTTCTCCGGTTGATAGAAATCGTAGCGGGCGTACTGGTCCTCGACCTCGTTGTGGGTGCTGGCGATCACCAGTTCCGCTGCCCCGAGCACGTTTTCTTCCGCGTCGATGCGCCGCGACATGTTGTATTGCCGCTCCACCTCCGCCGTCTTCAGTCCCGCCGCCAACAGCCTTCTACGTTTGACCCTGCCGAGCGAGTGACCCGTGTGTACCTGGGGACGCCCCAACAACGCCGCGACGCGCATTCCGACGTAACCCGCATCGGCGTAGTGGCTGTGAATGATATCCGGCGGTTGTTCCGACTCCTTGAGATATTGGACCGCGTTGTCCGCGAAGGCGTCGAGGTGATCCCACAGCTCCTCCTTTCGAACGTACGCGTCGGGCCCGGCATCGAGACGGACGATACTGACGCCGTCGTCGATGGGCTCCTTGGGCCGCGCATAATCGGAGCTGACGTGACTGTCGACGATGCGGCGGGTGAGCAGGTCGACGCGCGCGACCTCCGGTTGCCCGCCCAGAGCCCGGGCGAGCTCCACCACGTAACGGACCTGCCCACCGGTGTCCGGGTCCCGCCCCAGCTCCAGGTCGCGCGCGCGTATCAGACCGTGCACGCTGATCAATACCAGATAAAGTTGTTTGCGCCGTGTGTGTTTCTTTTCCATAGGTGAGATTTGATACGTAATTTGGCGGAGAAATACAAGCGCTACCCGACACGCGCGCAATGCGCCTCCGTTCCGAATGTCGCCGCCGTCCGAAGCTTAAGAACGGTTTCTCGCAGGGATGTTGGTTGCGGCCGCCCGCACCCCGACGTAGGGCGCGTATTATTCTTGGGTTATACGGACGGTATCTCTTCGCTCAAGCGAGAGCAAACTCGGCTCTACGGCGTCTCGTTTTGTCGCAGAATCCGCTCCAGTCTTATATCTCGTGCAAACTCCGTTTTAGATTCGACTAATCGCCGATACAGGTCGTATATCTTTTCATTCGTGAATTGCAGATTGAACTTGGCGCGCGCGCGGTCCAGTCCGTTTTGACCTAATCTGATCCTTTGCTCGGGTTCGCTCAGGAGCGCGTTTATCGCTCCTGCAAGCATCGGAGCATCGCCTGCTCTTACCGTCAAGGCCTCTTTTCCGTGACGAGCCGCCCAGGGCACGCCGGTGGGTAGATCGGTATTGATAATGGCTTTCCCGCAGGCCATCGCTTCCAGCTGCGTCAACCCGAACGCTTCGTTCGACCATATCGACGGCAACACGAATATCTGACACGCATGAAACAGCGCCTTGAGTTCCTTGTCGTCGATGTCTCCGAAAAAATGTACGCGTTCCTGCAACCCGTATCGACGGACTTTGTCCTGCAGCTGCGACCTCAAAGGGCCGTCGCCGGCGATCACCAGCTCGCCGTCGGCGGATTTCATGGCTTCGATCAAATATCGAAGCCCCTTGTATTCCACAAGGCGCCCGACGAACAAGAGCATGTTCGGGTATTGCTTCTTCAACGCATCGATTCGACGTTGCAACGGAGGATCCAGGTTCCGCCAATACACAAGGTCGATCCCATACGGAATGACTTCGCATTTGTGTCGAAAGGCATTCAAGTCGACGCAATTGTCCAAGTGCCTGCGGCTGCCCACGATTATCTTGTCCGCACGCTGCAACGCGCGCGCCAAAAAAGGACGAACGAATCGCTTTGCCCAGCGCTGCTGCACTATTTCACTGTGCCAGTGCAGAACAACGGCCGCCCGCGTTCGCTTGAGGCTCAAAGCGATGTCGGCCAGGGGAAAGGGGAGATGGACGTGCACGATGTCGACGCGGCGGGCGTCGACGTGAAACCACATGGGCAGCGTCGGCGCTATCGGCATGGAGTTGAGATAACCTATTGACGAAACACGCCTTATTTCGGCGCTACCGTGTTTGTCGCGGCGTCCCGAGCCGCGAAGCACCGAAGTCAGAACCGACGGCGACACGCGTCCGTTCAGACCCTCGATGATCGACTTGGCGGCAACGATGCCCCCCCCGCGATCCGGGGCATAGAGCTTGTAGACGTGAAGAACTCTCATCTTCTTATCGGTGCGGACGAATCGGGTCCCACCCCTCTCGTGAGGGCCTCCTCTCCGCGGAACTGAAAACCGTTCCGTCAATCAATGTTGAGCATCGACATGAAGAATAAGCCATAACATACTAAATAGCAAAGTACTTACGTCGGTTTTTTGGTACATGTGGGCGGTTGGCGGCACCGCTCAGACGCCATTGTTCCGGCAATTGGCCACTGTAGATTGATAGAAGAGTAACGAGTATTCGTCAACCACGTGCCTTCTACCAAGCCGTCGGGAATTTCGAACAAATGCGCAACACCACGATGATCGGCAAGCATCGAGCGGGCCCGCTGTGCGCGGGCGCTCACACGCGTCATCGATCGCCGTCTTTGTCATGCCGCCTGTCCCGCAACGCGTTGCATCAGCTGCACCGTCGTCTTGGCCGTTGTCGACCAACTGAATTTACGCGCGCGCTCATAGCCGAGCCGAACTAACTTTTGCCGAAGAGTATCTTTGGTCCAGATGTCGTGCACCGCGCTGGCAATCGCCGTTTGGTCGGCGGGATCAACCAGGATGGCCGCGTCGCCCGCAACCTCCGGAATGCTCGCGCGATCGCTGCAGATTACCGGGCAACCGCAGGCCATCGCCTCCAAAATCGGCAGTCCGAAACCTTCGTAAAAACTCGGGTAAACCAACGCCCTCGCCCCGCTGTAAAGAAATCTTAATTCCTCGTCGGTGACGTGGCCGAGGCGCACGACCCTCTTGGATAGGTGCAGCCGTTCGATTGCGGCTACGAATGCTTCATTCATCCATCCGGACCACCCCGCGCAAACCAGAGTAACATCCGGAGGTAACAGCGCCAGCGCCTTGGCAAGTCCTTCGAGATTTTTCCTGGGTTCCTGCGTGGCAACGCTGAGCAAATAAGGCTCGGGCAGCTGCCTGTTTTGGAGATAACGTCTGACATTTCCTTCGGGCCGTGGGCAAAAAAACTCCGCCGCAGCCAGTGGAATCACCGTTACTCTGTCTGGGGGAAAATCCAAAATGTCGACGATTTCTTTCTTGATAAATTCGGATATCGTGACGACGTGCGCGACCGAGTCAAGCCGCTCAAAAAAGTGACGTTCGAAATGCCGTACGCGATCTGGCGGATGTCTTTGTTTTTGGGTAATCAACGACAAATCGAAGATCGTCATTACGATTGGGGTGTGAGTGTTCACGACTTGGGGAAATGAATCGGTTTCGTGATAGACCGAGTAGGCCCGGCATTCCAACAGCCTTGCCAATTGACGTTCCCGTCCGTAAAGATAGACCCTGCGCGCCAAACCGCGACCCCACATCGGAACATAAGCGCCGATATTTTGCCTTCCCTGTTTAGGCAGTGCGGCAGTCACCCGCCTCCCGCAGAC